>NZ_JADYXE010000059.1:0-24667 GCF_015864465.1 Pseudoalteromonas sp. SWN29 | reverse complement strand
TGGCATTGTTTTTCCACGCCCTCTACTTAATTTTAATGATTAAATATTAAGCGCGACAACTAGTCTGACAGAGAGGGAATGACAACATAATCGTAAACGTCTTTTACTTTTTGAAGGTAACTTTTTAGTCTGTTCTCTCTACCTTCTCCAGGTGCCATCTCAAGCCTGTATAATTCTAAATTACCCGGTAGTAAATCGAAACTTCCTGTAGTGACAACTTCAATGTCTTCAAGTGCTTTCGGTTTAGCTAATGCAGCTGTACCAACAGTACTTCCTGTCACTCTACCATTTCGGTCAAAAACATTTACAATAGTATCTCCCGAGGTCTTTAAGTGATCTACGTACTGCCTTGGAGTCATTAAGCATTGTGTAGCATTGAACTGAGGATCAACATCAATTAACAAGACTTTAGCTCCATGCCTTCTCGCGATACAATCAGCGAAATTAACAGCTAAAGTTGTTTTTGCTACGCCACCCTTCATGTTTATTAAACTTACAACTATCAAAGTATTTCCTTATTTTATCTATAAATCTAATTAATTCCGTGAATAACTTAATGCTGAATTCATGTAGTATTTCTTCTTACTTTATATAGTTTTAAAGACAACCTAAAGTATTTATATAAATATTTTTATAAGCAAAGCTGATAGCTATAACGGTATAACCTGAGACGAGACACTACAACCAAAATCAGTTCAATGTTTGAGAATAAACTTTCTCAACCTCTTTAAATACAGATGCCTTTTCAAGATTAGACAACGTAGTGAGCTTCATAGTCCTATCTATTGGCCGATGCGGTACAGACTCAACTGGTGAGTTAAGAGTGAGTGGTTTTCCAAGTTTAAACAAAACAAACTCTTTGTCACTAGACTCCAACTTACCTGCTTGCTCAATAGTTAAACCACTTCGCGCTACTATTTGGCAATCAATTACGGGCCATACTTTTTTTATAGATTTAGTTCGAGAGTTAATAGCACTCGTAGAGGCAATAGCTAAATACCTAATTTCCTTTAACACATTGAGTTTTAATTTTTCTGTTGCTGAATTGAAAGTAGCTAATGGGGTGTGATACCAAGATGCTGAGCCATTTTTGAAGCGCTCAAAATAACTTTTATCTCGCCCTGCCAGCCCACCTAAAGCGGCTGTAAAAACTAAATCAGGATATAGCATCTGCTTCATACCTGCATATGGAATTCGGGCTGCTTCTTGAACATATAAACTCTCTTCTATCTCCTGAGAGTTTTTGACATAGCTATTATTCTCATCACCCAACTGTTTACGTAAAAACTCAGCAAGCCAATAACTACCACTCTTCCCACCAGCACTTGGCAACAATGCAAATGCACCTATACCTATTTCACGAATAGCTTCATCATAAGGGTTACTTTGTGAGTTATTAGCTTCATCATAAGGGTTACTTTGTGAGTTATTAGCTTCATCATAAGGGTTACTTTGTGAGTTATTAGCTTCATCATAAAGGTTACTTTGTGAGTTATTAGCTTCATCATAAGGGTTACTTTGTGAGTTATTAGCTTCATCATAAGGGTTACTTTGTGAGTTATTAGCTTCATCATAAAGGTTACTTTGTGAGTTATTAGCTTCTTGTTTAAAGTAACCTGGGTATAAAGCAAATGCGCCAAATATAGGTCTGCTCTTGCTTATGCTTTCTGATTGGCTTTCTTTGTTTATATGAATTAACGCATCCCTGTAGCGGTGCATTTGATTTATAGCATCATCAGGCACAAAGTCTGTTTCCTTAATGTTGTCTTCATCATAGCGCCCTTGCTTCGTTTTAATGCGGTACTTGGCATCAAATATCCAAATGAATCGCTTAGAGTTGGGCTTGGGTAACGTTACTTCAAGTACAATATCTGGTTCTTGACTAACTAAATATGACTTAATAGGCTTACCCTTTTTAGTAAACCTTGGCTCGTGCGCTAATCTGGCTTTTAGACCATCCTCACGCTCAAATTCAAACGCACCTGCAAAACCGTCTTTTAATTGGTACTCTAAAAAATCGTTTAACTGTAAATTATTTAGCTTTTTTGTTTTATCTTCAAAGCGCAGTTCATTTATTAAAATATTTCGAATCTCTAAAAAGCACCACACTTCGTATATTTCAGCGACAGACTTCATTGATACGCTTGATTGTTCTTCAAACACATCCAAATAGTATTTTAATTCTTGCCACACGCGATACACAGCGCTATAGCCCGTTTTTTGCTGCAAAACTAAAGATTCGCTATTAAGTCCTGTATACGTGCTCACCTCTTTAAAAAAGCTCTGATTTAGTGTTTTTTGTAAAGGTTTTTGCCACTCTTGTAATTCATTTAAAAAGCTATTTGAAAGACGTTGCTTATCCGGTGCTTTATTTGCTTCTCTTAGCTTATATTCAAATTTGGCAATACACTTTTTACTATTTGTAACCACCATTTTTATAAAACGGTTTTCAGGTGTATTTACACTAAGCTGCCTTTTTTCAACTTTATACCGTTTAGCGAACTGCTTACTTTTTATATCTTCTTTAACCTTTTCACTTAAACGTTGAGGTAAGCGCCCTTTCAACCTATCGGCTTTTGAATATGAAACATATGACTGTAAGCGACTGTGAGGAGCTTGAGTAATAACCTTAAGGCCATCTTCAAATCGTTTGCGTAAGTTATTAAAATTAGCAAGCCATAACAAAGGAAAGTGTCCCCTTTGCTGGCCCTTAGAAGCATTTTGTTCTGTTTTTTCAAGTAAGCTAAAGCGCCATAGTGGGAACTCTTTATCAATCATTTTATACATAGCAGGTAAGTCGCTATGCATATCCATTTTTGTTGGCAGTACTTCAAAGGAAATATTACTTTTAAATACCTTCCCACCTGCAATAAACTCAAGCGGTAAGCGCATCCAACCAACATCATTTCCAGTATTTAATGTACCTGTTAATCGAGCTGAAGAAGTTAAGCTCGCTCTTTTAAAGCGAAAACTATCATTAATGTTTTGGCTACGGTGGGATAAATAAGCACTTTCAACTTCAGAGCTAAACTCCCATTCAAATTGATATTGTGTATTTTCAAAAAAAATGGGCTCGGCAATACCTAAGCTATTAGCCTGATTGGTCGCTTCATATTCTTTTTTATCTACTACTAACGCATCTATATCTATAGGGGGGGAGAGCTTTATGGAGTAAGTCGATCCTTGAGCGAGGGTTTCAAGATCTGAACAAGCGATATTGCGTTTATCAAACATGGTTTGGTAAACCTGTTTTCGTTTAAAAATATCGTTCGTCCAGATAGATAATTCAAACTGTGGTGATTGCAGATATAAAAGCTCTTGCATTCCTTAGCACTCCATCCAGTTTAATTAAGGCCAAAAACTTGTAAAACCAAATGTTGTTAACCTATCTTCCATCCAGTTTATTTTTTCTTTGCTCCGGCAAGTAATACGAATTAGTTTATCGCCTTCTACATTTTCACGGTACAAATCAGGTCTTGCTTTATCTGAGCCAGGCAATTCATTCCAAAAGCTGCCAAATTCACTTTCAAGAATTTCTTCCAATTGTTTCAATATCGATATATCGACAGATCCAATTGCAGCAAGCTTCTCGGTATCACCTTCAATACGGGGAAAAACCTTACACATTAAAAAGTCATCCCATACCGCTTTTAAGTCAATTTCTTCTATTGGCTCACTACTTATAACTGCTAATAGCAGCTCATTAAGTGCTCTGTATGCAAGCTTAAATGGTGTATGTGCCAACACACCATTTATTGCATTAATAAATGCGATGCTTTTACGACCATCTATATCGATTTCAGGGAGTTTATCGGTACTAGTCCGTGCATCAGAGTAAATAGGGTAACTCAATGCCTTATTGGTGGTTGTAGGTACGAAAAAGTTATCGAAATCGTTAGGGAAAAAGTTGCCAAAATCAAAACTCAGCGCTCGGTCTATTACTTTACGAGAAAAGCCATGGGTAGTTTCATCCATATTTACTGTGCCAGCAACTATCAAGTTAAACGGAATACTTAAACCATATTCACAAATATGTTGCCACGCATCATCATAATTAGCATCCGCAAACCCCAGTTCCTCACGTAGCCTTTCAATATTATCGATTGATTGAATTGTAGTAGCTTTTAATAGTGGGTCACACGAGTATTGAAAATCATCTTCATCCCAAGCCCAACACCTTGTTTCAATAACTGATAAGTAATCCGCAAAGTACTGTTCAACAGGCGCTAAATTCATTTCGTCTAAGCAAAGCCAATATGGTTTTATTGCATCAATATCTGATATGCCACCTTGAAGGCATAAAAGCTTTTCATTTACTGATAATGAAATACCTTTATCAAGTATTTCACGCCATGCTTTAGCAATAAATTTAAGTACATCCGTTACTACAAACTCAGCACTCCCACTTAAACGAGACACATACCCCAGTAAATCACTAGGCTCATGCCAGTCAGGTCGCACAGATGTTAAGCAGTAAGTCTCAGCTAATGAGCCTGTTTGCTTCGCCTGCTCTCTGACAAAGCGAGTTTTTCCTGTTCCTGATATACCAGCTAAAAGCAGAAAAGGCTTAGATAAAGGCGTTACAGTATCTAAACTAAAAGAAGTTAATAAATGAGTTTTATAATGTTCATCAGATACATCTAGAGTTTCTCCTAATGGGTGTAACTCTTGATTCATCAACTGTATAACTTTATTTTTAGTTCTATTTCTCCCCTGCTTAGGTTTCATGTAACCAACTACAGGGAAATTAGCAATTATTGTTTCGATAACACTGCGGTCATTACTACCAGAGCGAAGTTCTGTATCTACATGTATAGGAGCCCCACCTTGAAGTTTGTGAAGTAAAGCTTCAATTCGTTCAAACCTTATTGAGAAATTGTTTTCACCACGAGATACATTTACTCTTCCTGTTCCACTCCAATCAGTGCTTTCTATAATGACTATATTGCGACCAGTAATATATTTAAGTTCTACATTAACTAGCTCGTCTATCCATGTTTTTGTTTGTTCAATATCCATTTTCATTACCATTCATTTTTATTTTTCTAAGTAATCTTTTATTGTAGATGCAATACCATAAGAAAATAAGTATGGCACTCCATTACCAATAGTTTTAAACATTGCACTTAATGTCATAGTCTGAGGAAATTGGAATTCCTTTGGTAAAGATTGTATTGCCAGCGCTTCAGCTGCTGATAACCTTCTTGCCTCATATGGATGGAGGTGAACCTCATTATTACCATATGCGGCAGTTGGTGAATATCTATATCGATGCAACCGCTTATAAGATTTTTTAGCTGTATCGCCTTCTTCTATAACTAGGAACTTAGCAAGCCCAGCTCTTGGCGTAAAGTGAGCTTTAGCGTTCGGATGAGCACTTACATCATTTTTATCAAACCAATATTGAATTGTAAGGTCTTCGGGAACATTATCAGGAAAGGGGGGCTGCTCTCCAAACTTATTTGTACTGGGCCAATTAAAGTCAAAAGCCACTCGATTGGGATACTTCATATATTTTTCCCATTCAAACTTAACTTCTAATTTAGCTTTCGTATTTTTTATACCAAACAGTATTATTCTGTCACGATCTTGGGCAACACCAAATTCCAATGAGTTAATTAGCCTATTATCCAGTGTGTATCCTGCATCTGAAAGTTCACTTTTTAAGCGCTCATAAAATTCACGATGTTTCTTCGTTCTCCATAGCCCTTTTACATTTTCAAATACAAACCAATCTGGCTCAAACTTTTTAATACAATCAATATATGATTGTGAAAGCTTACCGTTTTCACCCTCTTGCCCCTTGTTTTTACCACCTACAGAGAAGTCTGGACAAGGAGGTCCTCCAACAAAACCAACTAACTTGCCACTGGCTTGCTCTGCCTTAACGCTCTTAGCTAGTGAGCATTCATCACGCTCTTCTAAATAATCCTCGATTGAACCAGTATGATAACCATACTTGGGTTGAGAATGCCCCATCAATTGACGACTGTTCTCATAAGCATTGATAAATGATTTATCTATCTCATTAACAAAGACAACATCAAACCCAGCTTTCTCAAAGCCTAGGTCTAAAAAACCTGAGCCAGAAAAAAAAGAAAAGATCACACTATTCAAAATACATACCTATTAATAAGCTTGGAAGCTTTGAAAACTTGACCACACAGAAATTGTTTTCTCTCTATAATTAAAGCTGAAATAATTAGTTCGCAAATGGTTTCAGCTTGATTAACAGAAAATAAAGATTTAAAACATTAGCTAATTGGATGGCAGTTTCAAATGATGGGCTATATTAGCAATTGGCAATTATTAGGCAAGCTTTCAGTATATTTAATAGGGCTCCTTCCATATGAATTTTAGCTAAAAGCTAATTCCACGACTTATACCTCTCTTTCCCCTAATCTATCCATTATCCAATCATCAACTTCAGACTCTAACCAAGCTACCGACTTAGCACCAAGCGATACTTGCTTTGGAAATGTGCCTTCAGAAATAAACTTATAAATACTTGAATGGCCAAGTGATGTTTTTTGAATCACTTCTTTTAATTTGATTAACCGCATTTTTCTATCTCCGTTATAGGTTCAAGAGATATGTCAGTTGCGTAGAAAGTTACTTTTTCGAGCTGGTGGCTAAATCCAAAATATTGAAGGCATATATCACTTAGGGGTATTAATTACCTACCTGAGGACCTGATAATGGCTTTAATTAAAACCAAGCAATACGAATCAAAATTTAAATGTTTAGAGGATCAAATTTTAGAAAGAGCAGCTGAAATAATGCAGCAAAGATATGCTCGCCTAGGGGCGCTTAATAGCCCCTCTACAGCCATAGACTTTTTAAAGGCAAAACTAGGTGTATATGAGCGTGAAGTATTCGCTGCGCTGTATTTGGATAGCCAGAATCGGATTATTGATTATCAAGAGCTATTTTTTGGAACTATTAATGCAGCTTCGGTTTATCCAAGGGAAGTTGTTAAGTCTGTGCTTAATAAAAACGCCACCAGCGTTATCTTTGCTCATAACCACCCTTCAGGCGATCCCACGCCGTCACAAGCAGATAAACTCATTACAAAGAAGTTGGAAAGTGCTTTAGCGCTAATAGACGTGACAGTGCTTGACCACATAATCGTAGGTGAAACATGTGTTTCTTTTGCTGAAAGACAGCTACTAAGTTTAGACAGTAATAACTAAGGGGAGGATATATTGCTAAATTCTAATACGGTAAGAATCATTATTCATACAATTGCTATATTAAAGATTTTAAGAACAATCTATGAAGATGATATTAAATAAACCAGCGCCCTACTTGGGGCGCTTTAAACAGTGAGTCATTAATACTGCTTAGGTATGTAACTGGTTCCAAGATTTCTCTTACCAGTACCATAAACTTTTGTCTTATTTTTTGCTAAATAGCTTAATCGAGATACTGATGTATCCCTTTGTGTTGAGTAATTCTTAGAATTGCTTTCAATCCAATTACACGCATTGTCAGGGAAGTTTACAAGGCTTTGTGCTTCATCCACGGGAATAGCGAGTGCACTAGCCCATGCTTGTATAATTAAGGAGGCTAAGCTACCAGAATTAAAGTCATAGCTACCTAAGGAGTGGAACCTGTCTTTATTAATAAAAATAGCAATATGATAATGTTCTTTACCAGCAAGCTCTCCAAACTCTCTCGCCCAGACATAATACAAGTCTGTATCATGCACTCTATGCCCTAAACGCCTGCGCTGTATAGCATCACTGCTAAGCCTTGCCTTTAATGAAGCAAAGAATCTAGATATTAAATTATTCGCTACTGCTTTAGGTGTATCTATGCATTGATAATAATCTGGAAGGTATAAATCAAATCTTACAACATTCAATCTAGGGTTCTGCTCAATAGCATAATCTAATGTAGATTCGATTCGTTGTTGGTATGAAAGGTTATATGTTGGTTGTTTGATCATCTTTAGTGCTCTCTGTTTTGTAAGTATACAAAGAGGCTCTTATGTATTTTATTACACCATCAATACTTATAAATGACTAAGTTAAATAGGTATATCTTACCTATCCGACACCAAGAAGTTTTCTAAGTTAAGAGCTACTGACACCATTTAACTAAAACCCCAAGTCTACCTAGCATTTATAAAAACAACGCACTCTTGAGTTATTTATTTTAATTAAACTTTAAAACACCCACAAAAAACCCTACAGACCCAATAAAAACAAGGCTAAAACTAAAATTGAACCAGAAAAAAATCAGAAATAAAATTCTTTTTAGATGATTAAAATTAGAAATAAAACATAGAAATAAGTTATAAAATCTACCTTTATGTTAAGCTTAAATAATGAAAAATTAATAAGTAAAGTGATACGTGTAATGGAATGGAATCATTTTAAAGCCGAGATAGGCAAGCTCAATCAGAGGCCCTTTAAGAGTAGACGCGAAAATGTATATTTATATAATTGCTTAGTTAACGAACTGAAAATTAAAAGTGCGTACAATCCTTTTAAGCTTTCAAACTTAGAGCTAAATGACTCTATGAGGAGCTATTTAGAGCCGCAAATGGAAGCTAAGGGAATTATAGAACATTGTCTTTTGATGTATAAAAAAAGTAAGTTTGATGAATCTAAATTTAACTGGTTAAACGAGACGAATACCTTTGACTGCTATTATATATGGTACTTAGTTTCATCCATTCATTCCTTTAATAAAGGGAACCATTACTTTTCGTTTAACGTTGAAGATCTCGAGTCATTAGGAAACTATGAAGGCTCTGCCTATACTTTTCTTGGTTTTTCACTCACAACTACACCTAGTACTAGCGCTGAGTGTAAAGAGCTCATATTGATGTTTTTTGATCATGCAAAATTAAGCCATAACGGAAAGTGTGAGCTTGTAACGTTACTCAAAAAAAAATTAAGCACTTTCAAGTTAAGTAGTCATAAATGCCTTAAAGCATTAAGAGGTGAGGATGAAGAGTTTATTTTTTGGTTTTGGGATTATCTTATCACTAAAAAAAAGAAGTCAACTAAACCTAAGGTCCCATCTTTTTTTAACCCGACTACAACAGATGAAGTTCTAATTTATTCCACAATTATTCTTCACCACGCAGATGAAGACACCCTTACTAAAGCCTATAGCTCGATTCAAAGTAAAAAGAGTTACTTTAAGAGTGAATCAAGCATTAAAATAAATCGCACAGAATTCAAAAAAATATCAAAAATAGCTGAGGCCTATGGCGTAAGTGAATCAATAGCTTTAAAAACACTGATAGATAGTGAGTATAAATCTATAAGTACTAGCTAATAATTTATATATTCACTCCACCACTTCATTATTGGTCTTCGTTGCTCTAAATAGTCCGAGCGGTTATATGCCGCTCGGGTTTCATTTTCATCTGCGTGGGCTAAGCATGCTTCAACTAAAAGGCTATCATAACCTTTTTCATGAAGCGCTGTAGAAGCAACCGAGCGCAAGCCATGAGCCACCAGCTTATCTTTGTAGCCTAAGCTTCGCTTTATAGCCGCATTAACTGTGTAAGTGCTTGCGTGGCTGTTTTCATTACGCTCACTCGGGAATACATATTCATGGTGACCGCTGAGTGGTTTCATTTGTTCAAGTATTGCCAAAGTTGCAGGCGTTAAAGGTACTCTGTGGGCTCTTCTGCGTTTCATTTCTTCAGCAGGGATCACCCAAACCTCTTCTTCGATATTAATATCGGCCCACTTAGTGCCAGCGGCTTCCTTTGAGCGAGTCATAGTGTGCAATTGCCACAAGATTAAAAGCTTGGTTTTGTCCTGAATGGTTTGAGAGTTATTCAAAGCGGTTAAAAAGCCTGGGAGCTCTTCAGGTCTAATCGTTGCCATGTGCTCGACAGTATTTTTAGTAAATACTTTTATAATTTTTGCTAGTGGATTGGCATTAATAAAACCATGGTTTACTGAGTAATCCATGATCTGGTTTAAGCTTTGGCAAATACGTTTAATTGTGGAATGTTTACCGTCAGACTCTAGTGGCCTGAGTATTTCAATTGTGCCTATCGCTGTAATGCTATCTAACGGTATATCTTTCATCTTAGGGAATATATACATTTCAAGCGTTCGCCACTCTCTAGCTGCGTGATGGGCGGTCACAGTAGGTTGTTTTCGTTCAAACCAAAGCTCTGCGGCAGCTAAAAATGTATTAGCTAGCTTTCTATTCGCTTCAAGCTTTTTAGTACTTTCGTATTCTTTAGGGCCAATGCCTTTAGCTAAAAGCTGCAAATAGTTTACTGCCACACTTCGGGCTTCAGCAAGAGTCACAGCAGGGTATGCACCTAAGGAAAGCTTGGTGACTTTTTTATTAACTGTATATTTAAATCGCCAAGATTTAGTGCCATTCGCTCTAACACGTAATACTAGACAGTTACCATCTGAAAAGGTTTGTTCTTTACCTGTGGCTACAATTGATTTTATCTTGCGATCAGTTAAACGCATAACTCGCAGAACCTATATATTCAGTTAATAAAGTGAGTATATAGTAATTTTATAATCTGGGGTACTGAGTGGGGTACTGCCTGGTTCGGATTTAGCTATCATCATGCGGAACGTGACGGAATAAAATAACGATAAGACACTGATTTTAATTAAACAAAAAACTTTATACGTATGAGGGTGGAAGTTAATACAAGCGCCCAGGGAACCACTGGATAGCCATTTTTAACTCCTAACGTATAATTAACCGCTATTTTAACTGGCAATTCATTTAATTGCGCTATACTGACGCAAATTTTTTCAGATTAGTTGTTATGGCTCTTAAATCCACCATTATGAAAGTGCAGTTATCGCTTAGCGATATGGACCGCCACGTTTATCAAGATTTTAGTTTAACCTTGGCTCAACACCCATCAGAAACCGATCAGCGGTTGATGATTCGCTTACTCGCTTTCGCACTAAATAGCTGTGATGGTTTAGAGTTTACTAAAGGGTTAAGCGCTGATGATGAGCCTGAACTTTGGCATGTAAGTTATAGCGAAGAAATAGAGTTATGGGTTGAACTTGGCTTACCAGACGAGAAACGCCTTAAAAAAGCCTGCAATAAATCTAAAAAAGTCGTGCTATATACTTATGGTGAAAACAATCAAGCAATTTGGTGGCAAAAACATCAACCTAAATTGTATGAATTTAAAAATCTAAGTATTTTTAGTCTTGATTACGCAGCCACACAATTATTAGCCGCTTTGGTAGATCGTAATATTAAGCTCGCCATTACCATTCAAGATGGTGAAGTATGGGTAAATACCGATACAACTAATATCGAAATAAAACCACAGCAATTGATGTAACTAAGATAGGTTATACCAATTGCATTAAATTAGTTATCTATTATAGCGACAAGGAAATAAGTCGATAACAAGGCGAAAATTATGACATATAGTTGTTCTATATAAATAATTTTTAACGCAGGTAGCGGGTTATTTAATACGCTAGAATGATCATGTTTTTAATAAAATTGGTATTAGGGAGCATATGAAAGTTAAACACGTTATTGTTTTACATGGCTTGTATATGTCTGGCTTTGTTATGCGCCCACTTTGTTCGCGCCTTGAAGAATCGGGGATGACGGTATTAAACATTACCTATAATACACTTGACCCTAATCGAGATACTATTTTTGCTCAAATTGATGAGTGTATTTCTAACGAACCTGCCGCATTAGTATGCCACTCTATGGGCGGACTTATCGCTCGCGCTTATTTAGAAGCGAACTCCCCTGCTAGCCAACATGTAACTAAAGTTATTACCTTAGGTACTCCACATAAAGGCAGCCACATAGCACAAAAAATGAAGCAAAAAGGGTTTGAATCATTTTTAAAAAATAGCGTGGAATTTTTATTAACTAAAAATGGTAACTGGCCTTTTAAAGCTAAGCTTTACAGTATTGCGGGCGATTTACCTATTGGGCTTATGCCTTTAATAGTTAAGGGTAGCCAGTCAGATGGCACTGTATTACTAGATGAAACCAAACTTAAAGGTATGGCAGAACACAAAGTGTTTCATTTAAGCCATACCAGTATGATTTACTCGCGCCAAGTGCTCGACTACATTTTAAAATGCCTAAGTGAGGGAGATTAGTCCTCTGCATTGGCCGCAATTTTATAGCTAATTAAAAATACGACTCCCAATATAAGCGGAATGGGTGCTGCAATGTAGCCAAAAAAATCCGAATTCGCAAAGCTCGCACCTGCTAAGTGGGCTACTAACCCAAGTACAAATGCGATGACTGCAATACCGACCACTATTAACTCTGCTTTATTTTGTTTTGCTGTTTTTGCATGCATGTTATCTCTCCTAATTATTTCGACAACTTTATTATGCGCCGTTAGGATGGATGATTTTTGACCTGCATCAATAAAAAAACAGCTAGATTATCGCCTTGTATAAAGTTTGTTTTAGATCATAATTTATACTTATTTAGGGTTTATTTACTTTTAAGGGGTGGTATTTTTATTAATCAGACCCATTTCTATTAATAGTTAAAGGTGTGTATTGGTATCAAAAAAAGTTAATAGATTAAAACTATTAACTAGATATATTTAAACGATTTCACTAAACAATAAAAATCCGCGATACTTATTACAAGTTCACAAACAAACGGTTATTCAGGAGCAAGTTATGTCACATGTAAACGCAATTGGTCTAAACAGTGCAAAAAGCGAAGACATTATAAAGTCACTCAATACATTATTGAGTAGCTACCAGATTCAATACATGAACGCGCGTGGCTTTCACTGGAATATTAAAGGTCGTAACTTTTTTGAACTACACGTTAAGTTTGAAGAAATTTATAACTTACTACTTCTAAAAGTAGATGAAGTTGCAGAACGTATTTTAACGTTAGATGGCGCACCACTACATGCATTTTCTGATTACCTTGAAGTAAGTAAAATTAAAGAAGCTAAAGGTATTAGTGATGGTGTTACAGCCGTAGAGAACCTACTTGCTGGTTACAGTACATTAATTGAAATGCAGCGTGAGATATTAAGCCAAGCGGGTGATGCAGACGATGAAGGTACTGCTTCACTAATGAGCGATTACATCTCGGAGCAAGAAAAACTTGTTTGGATGTTAAAAGCTTACTTAGACTAAAATTAAGCAAAAAAAAGCCCTCAATGAAGAGGGCCACAAATAGGGATAAATCGTTAAATAATCAAGCGATTCGGTTACTATATTAGTCTCCTCCCAATACTAAACAACGCCCCTGTTACCAGTGGCGTTGTTTTTGGTTTAAGTGGGCACAATGCTCATATATTGGGATAAACAATGTATAAGTATTACTGCTCTTATTATTTTTCCAATAAAAAAGCCCCAGCGATACTGAGGCTTTGTGAACGTAATTAATTGAGTAAGTAATTAAGTAACGATATTAATATCGCTACTATTGGTTAGAACTTACTTCTAAAACCGATGTAGAATGATTGACCAATTGGGTCGTACGTACCTGCATCTGTTTCAGTACCCGTGCTTGAACCACTTACACCCGATAAAATGCGCGGTGGCTCTTTATCAAATAAGTTACTTGCACCAGCATAAAGCTCTGTTGAATCGCTTATATGGTAACTTGCTTGAACATCATGATACGTTACCGAACCTATGCCTATTCCACCTGGAGCAATACCAAAGCCACTTAAGAATTGGTCATCAAAGTCTGCAGATCCAATGTAAGTTAAGCTCCAGTTAAAATCAAAGTCGTTAAGTTTATAACCAAAGTTCCAGTTAGCTTTATGCTCTGAGGCACCAATTTCTCCAGCAAACTCATCTTTATCAGCGCCTGGAAGTGGAATGCTATAACCATCGATTAGGTAAGTATAAGCAAGGCGAGTTCTAAACGCACCAGGGCCAATGTCAGTTGAGTACGTTAGTGTTAAATCAACACCTTCTGTACCTAAACCACCACTATTAGATACACCGCTGTCGATAAATTCTAGTGAACCAGCGCTGTTATTGCCTGATGGGGCACTACGACGAGTTACGAAGTCACAAAAACTTGTATCGCCGCCGCCATAACATTGGTCAAGAATAAACTGGCGAGGTGTTGATACGATTGCATCTGTAATTTCGATATCAAAGTAATCAAGCGTAATGTCTAGTCCTGATATTAGGTTTTCTGGTGTAAATACCAAGCCTACGGTTACAGAGTCACCAACCTCTTCTTTTAAGTCTTGGTTACCACGGTTAAAGCCACTAATGCCTTGTAAGTCAGACTGGTTAAGCGTGAACTCACCATTTGAAGCAATATTTGTTGTAACACCACCATCTATACGACAAGCATCACCAGCAGCACCACCGCCACTATTAGCAACACCTAAACATGGATCGTTTAAACCACTTGGGAAAGTTTGCGAAGGTGGAGAAAACAATTCATCGATATTTGGAGCACGTGTTGAGCGAGCACGAGTGGCACGTAAACGTAAACTGTCCATGATTACCCAATCGACACCCACATTCCAACTTTCGGTATTACCTACTGTTGAATAATCAGATAAACGAACTGCTGCATTCATTGTTACAGAATCAAGCACTGGAATATTTGCTTCAACATAAAACTCAGTTACATCAAATTCACCTTCAGTCGCTGGGATTGCGTTACCTGCGTTTAAGCCAGCTTGTTGTAAGGCATCAAACTCACTGCGTGAAAACTCTTCGCGGTATTCAAAACCAGCCGCAATACCAACAATACCCGCTGGCAATTCAAATATATCACCTGAAATATTACCACCTACAATTTTTTGCTCAACTGATGTAGCAAGTGAGCTAGGTGCACTTACAAAATCAATAGCACCTTGTGATAACGAATTAAAACCGTAAATGTCCACTGGCGCACAGTTAAAGCCACGAGCTGTCGCATCTATACAAATAGCTTCATTAGTAATGCCATCGCCATCTAAATCTTGGCTATCAACAACGGCTTCTAAACCTTGGCGGAAACTTTGTACATTAACTAAACCACCTGAAACTTGCTGTTCTTTTGTTTTACCATAAACATAGTAAGTATCGTAAAACCAACCGTCGGCTATTTCACCTTGAAAACCAAGCGCTAAACGGAACGTATCACGCTCTGCACGTGCGCCACGGTTACCTACATCACTTAAACGCTTAGCAAAAAAGATATCTCGTGCGCCATCACCATCGGTATCAGTTGCTGCGTTATAAATGCCGTCAGGAACAAACGCGTTACGTAAGAGCTCACCGTTTACATTAAATTCAATTGGAACACGGCCATTGGCATAAATGTCGTCAGAGGCAAAAGGAAATGGTTCTAATTCAGAAACGGTTGTCGTTGCAGCGTAAGTACCTTCATAAAAAAAGCTGTGCTTATCGCTTAGCTCATAGCTACCGTTTGAGGCAAATAAGTAACGCTCTGTAGGTATCGCGATAGTACGCACACCACTTCGGTTAAAACCATTTGCTGCTACGCCGTCGCCGCCATTAGAACTAAATGAGTTTTGTAGATTGTTTGCATCATTAAACGTAAATGTCTCATCCCCAGCGTTAAAACGACCCTGTGGTGGAAACGAAGATAAAAATGGGCTTACTGCATCAAATACAGAACCTGGATTTGCTACTGGATCATCTTCAAAGAAAATACCTGAAAATTGATCTACTGCCGAGCGGTCACGATCACGTGAGAAAACAGCGCCTTGATCAGAGTAACCAAGGTGAAACATAGCGTGCCCTTTACCATCTGAGCTTGATAAGCCTGAGGTAAAATTGAATTGACGCGATTCATCATCACCTTCACTCGATTCACCGTACTGACCATCAAATTCAACGCCTTCAAAGTCATCTTTTAGTACAAAGTTAACTACACCAGCAACAGCGTCAGAGCCATAAACAGATGAAGCACCACCTGTCATAATTTCAACACGTTCAATAAATTGACTCGGAATAGTATTTAAATCGACAGCAGAGCTACCAGGTACACCCGATACATAACGACGACCGTTAACTAATACCAATGTACGGTTAGAACCTAAATTACGTAAATCTACAGTCGCAACACCTGCACTAGCGGTACTAAAGTTTGAGTTAGTACGACTGATTGCCGGTGAACCAAATGCTGGATTATCTAGTAGTAAATCTTGAATATTTAAAGAACCAGATGCGTCGATTGCTGTGCTATCTACAACTTGAATAGGCGCTGATGACATTGCCTCAGCTGAACGAATACGAGAACCTGTAACTTGTACACGTTCTATTTTAGTAATTTCGTCATCTTCTGCAGCCACACCTTGAAATGAAAAGCTTGCAAGTATTGCGCTACTTAGCGCAACTGTTAACGACGATTTTTTAAATAATCGCGCGCTACCTTTGTTAGTTAATATCATATAATTCCCCTGAATTGTTATTTTTGTAACTAAATAGTTACTTCGCGGATTACAGTAAGGGGATTTTTTTAAACACTCTACGTGCATTATTTATAAGGCGTAGTCTTTGGTATGAATAGCTAGTTTGATGGGATGAATTAGTACGTCACAATGATTTTATAAATATATTGTACTTTCTATAACAGTTTTTCCGCTAAGCACGGTCTTTATTACTATATACAGCAAGGGATATAAAATAATGATCGCTTCTTTTCATGCATTAACTTTTGTTAGCGACACTAAGTTTGCAACATTTTTAACAAAGCGCGTGCAAGATCACCGACACTTTGAATCTCAATCTTTTCTTCAGTCAAAAAGATTAGATCAAATAGATACAGATCAATACAACGTACTGTTTTACGAACTAACTAATCTGGCTGACCCTATGCAAATAGTGCATTTAACGGAGCTCGCTAAAAAGCTTAAGTTAGTCATTATTGCCCAGTCGGGTCATTTTGCGAGTTTTGCTTTTGAAGTTGGCGCTGTTGATTTTTTAATAGTAGATTCAACTGCACCACGTATTGATAAATGCTTTGATAAACTTATTCATCTTTGCCCAATAGCAAGCGCGACCGAGCGCCAATATCAACAAAGCACGCCAGCTGAAAAACCGTCATCACAAATAATCGTTAAAGATGTAGGTAAGGTAAGGCTAATTGATATAAAAGATATTATTTGGATTAATGGTGCTGGCAATTATGTAGAGCTACATTTTACACAAGGTAGTACACCGGTATTACACCGCGAAACTATGAAAAATATTGAACAGCAGCTAGAGCCAGAAGGGTTTATTCGTATCCATCGCTCAACGTTGGTAAGAAAACAGGCTATTTGCGAATTGATGCCTACTGACAGTGGCGATTATAAAGTAAGACTAAAAAATGACATGTGCTTAAACCTTTCAAGACGCTATAAAGGGTGTTTAGAGAGTATTATACGCCCTCTTCAGTAGCAGTTTATAATACTCATATTAATTACCAGTATTGTTTTATATAACTGTCATTTGGATGCACTAATAAATAACTTTCGGCATCTTTATAAAAATTAACTTCTACTTCGCTATTTTTCCATACTTTTTCAAACATGTGTTTAGCTATGATATTAATGTTTACATAGTCAACTCGTTGATAGCCACGTTCTTTTACACCCGCAAAGTAGGTCTCTAATGAATCAAGACTATCTAAAGTTAACAGCTCAAATTCCTCTAAATTAACCACCACAAACTTAATGGTATTTTTAGGGTGGCTACCCAGCTCCTGCATAACACCACTCGTTAACAACGCAATACCTTCGTTGTTAAAGCTTCCATTTAGCTTTAAATACATAGTAGGTGGCTGTGAACAAATTTGAAATTCGCCATGCGCTCCAAACATAAATTACTCTATATATATCAACTTCTATATATAGAGTAATACAATTTTCCGATTTTGCAGTTAATTTAACAGCGCAATAAAAAAGGCCATTTCGAGGGCTTTTTCTTCTAAGCTTTTAAAACGACCTGATGCACCGCCATGACCTGCATCCATATCGGTTTTAAATACTAAAATATTACTGTCTGTTTTAAGTTCACGCATTTTTGCAACCCACTTCATAGGCTCCCAATACTGGACTTGTGAGTCATGAAGACCAGTAGTAACGAGTATGTTCGGGTAGTTTTGTGCGCTAATATTGTCATAAGGCGAGTAAGCTTCTATCACATCATAAAATTGAGGCTCATTTGGATTACCCCATTCATCGTATTCATTTGTTGTGAGTGGAATACTTTCATCAAGCATTGTGGTTAATACGTCTAAAAATGGTACATGACAGCCAACACCGCAATATAACTCTGGTGCCTGGTTTACAACCGCCCCCATTAATAGGCCACCGGCACTGCCGCCTGAGGCAAACACCTTATTGCTATCACAATAACCTTGATCAACAAGCGCTTTTGTCACATCAATAAAGTCACTAAAGCTATTTTGTTTATGCTCTTTTTTACCTTGCTCATACCATTCGCGGCCTAGCATTTCAGAGCCCCGAACATGCGCAATAACATAAACAAAGCCACGATCGAGTAAGCTCAGTGACGAACTAGAAAAGCTAGGGTCGATGGTATAACCATAGGCGCCATAGCCGTATTGAAATAACGGATTTGTGCCATCTTTTTTAAAGCTGTCTTTTCGATAAACAACAGATACAGGTACTTTAACTCCGTCGCGAGCAGTTACCATTAATCGCTCTGACTGATAGTCATCGGCATTAAAACTACCGAGTACTTTTTGCTGTTTAAGCAGTGTTTTTTCGCCAGTTGCTAAATCAACATCATATAAAGAGCCTGGTGTTGTTAAACTTGAGTAATAAATACGCGCAGTCCGTGTGTCTGGCTCTGGGTTCATTGCTATTGCAGCATAATAACAAGGATCGGCAAACTCAAGTGCCATACGATTCCCTTGCCTATTAACAACTACGAATCGAGCTTGCCCTTGCTCGCGTTCACTCAATACTAAAAAGTCATTAAATAACTCTACACCTTCAAGCAGTACATTTTCTCTGTGAGCTGTATGCTCAAACCATTGTGTTTTATCAGCAATCGTTTCGTTTGTTGCTGTCATTAATCTAAAGTTTTTAGCTTGCCAGTTAGTCACAATATAAAATGTGTCACCTAGCTTATCTACGTCAAACTCGTGGCCATCTTCACGCGGCATTAATGCTTTAAATTCGTCAGTGGGCTTATTAGCATCAAGCACCCATGTGTCGTTGGTCTCTGTCGATGCTAAATCAATAATAATTAAGCCTTCGTCGCGGCTTTTACCAAGCCCCATAAAAAAGCTGCTGTCTTGCTCTTCGTAAACCATTACGTCTTGGCTTTGCTCACTGCCAAGCTCATGCCTAAATACTTGGTATCCTAGTAGCGTTTTTAAATCTTTTTTTACATAAAAAACTGTTTTATTATCGTTAGCCCAAACAACTTGCCCTTCTGTATTTTCAAGTACATCAGGTAGCATTTCATCTGTCGCTAAGCTTTTAAAGCGAACATTATAAATACGGCGACCTTCGGTATCTTCTGAGTAAGCCATAAGCTGCTCGCATGGGCTTAGTGCAACTTCTCCTAGCTCATAAAACTCAAATCCCTCAGCTAATACATTCACATCGAGTAAAAGCTCTTTATTATCAGCTTTTATGCTCGTGCTTCTATAGTGGCGCGAGTATTCATCATCACCACGTACTTCTGAGTGATACCAGTATTTTCCGTCTTTAACAGGGACCGAGTTATCATCTTTTACAATGCGTGCTTTTAGCTCTTCAAAAAGTGTATTTTGGAGTGGTTTCATTGCAGCTAACTGTTCATCGCAATACGCATTTTCAGCATGTAAATGTGTGAGCACTTGCTCATCCTGACGTTCGTCGTCACGCATCCAATAGTAATTATCAGTACGTATTTTATTATGAGTACTTAATGTATGAGCTTGCTGTTTAGCAATCGGGAAATTAGGTAATAAACTTAAAGAATAGTCAGGACGAGACACAACAAAACCAATTAAAAAAATAACGTGATTTGCAGTTTATCATAAAAATAAAAAAGCCCATCCAATAGTTGGATGGGCTAAAACGGTAAACGCTTCATTATTAAAACCGCTATACCTTTGGGAAGATAATTCACTTAAGCTTTATACTTGCTGCCAAGCCATAGCCCAGCTTTGTCCTACACCGGGTTCAAACATCGATTTTTTATCACCGCTCGCGCGGCAAAACTCATTAAAAGGCCAAGGCCTGCATTGATAAACGTGCCCTGTTTTTGGCTGCAGTACTTTTGTACCCGCATTATAGTTTTCACAATTTTCAGGGTACACGTAATCATAAGTATCAAGGTTATTAACAACACGCTCATCGCATTTTGCAATACAATGAAAATCGACATGCGCTTTACATATACCACTGCTTTGCAAAGCAAAAATTTCATTATTTCGATAGGCTACAATTAAACCTTGTTCGGTCATTTTACCTGCGCTAACAAGAGGTACATGCACATTAATGTGCTCGGCAACTAATCGTGGCCATGCGTGAGGTTCACCTTGTTCAAGCGAGGTGATTTTGTAATCAAATGATAAACTAACTAGCACTCCTTGCATGTCGTAAAAGGTTACACTCACCACATCACCAATAAATAATTGGGTATGATGATTTAAGCAACCTATTGTTGACCACTTTCCACAGGCCAACGACGTATGCATAAACACAGCAACACCTTAAGAGTTACAAAATCTTATCCATATACTATGGATACACAAAAAATACACTGACGGCAAGCGATACATAACTCTTTAGTCTTTATGCAGTTGGTTTGCCAGTAATGTGGCGATTATAATTCGGCCTCGCACAACAATCAAACAAAAGAATGTAACCAAAAATAAAAACCAACCCTTTAAGGTTGGTTTTATGTTTTAACTAAACAAATAAGTTAAAGGCTCTTTCGCCCACGTAAATACCAGCAACACTAGTAAAGATATAAATATTAGCCACGCAGGCCAAGACGCTTTTGTTACTTTAGCCTCAGAGTCATTCCCTTTTAATTCTTTTGAGCCTGTGATCATCGCTTTAACTAGCGGTTTACCTTTTATTCTATAAACAATAATAGCTAATACATGTAAACCAATAGCATAAAGTAAAATGTCAAAATTCAGCTCATGTAACCAGTTTGAAAAATCAATCACATCGCTCGACACATATTGAGTCAGCGGGCCATCAGTTAAAATGCCATCGCTACTCATTAGGCCGCTAACGAGTTGCGTTATAATTAATATAAAAAACACTATCACCATACAACTACCGGGCGCTGAATGGCCTAGCGAGTCGCTTGGTGATTTTAATGCCTTAAAAATAGATTTAGGAGAATGTAGTAACGCACTTAACCTTGCGGTTTTACTACCAATAACGCCCCATATTAAACGTGTTACGATAAGCGCTAAAGTAAAAAAGCCAGCAACAAAATGAAGCTCAATCATGCCCTCTTCAATACTAAAATAAAGCACCGCAATACTTACAACCAAAAACCAATGAAAGCATCTAATAAACCCATCCCACACTTTTAACGTCGTCATTGCGCCTATCCTTAAAAAAACAGTATTATCTAATTCGTTAACTACTTTAACATCATAATATTAAGGTATCCTTATGCGCTATTCTACTCACCAACAGAGTAAAAATCATGCAACCAGTTAAAAAAGCTATTTTAAAAGGCTTTTTAGATATGCTACCACTGTGTTTAGCCGTTGTTCCTTGGGGTATTTTATGTGGCTCTTTAGCCATACAAAATGGCTTTAGCGCCTTTGAAACCCAAGCAATGTCGTTATTAGTTTTTGCAGGCTCTGCACAGCTTGTGGCGATTGAACTTATGGCGGGCAACTCTCCCTTGCTAACCATTCTATTCACAACATTTATTATTAGCTCTCGGCATTTTTTATACGGATTAGCCGTGCGTCATAAGGTGATTGATCAACCTATGCGTTGGCGCTTACCAGTAAGTTTTGTATTAACCGATGAGCTATTTGCATTTTCTCATCACCGAAAAGCATACAGAACAAAAACACGTTTAATATACGCATTAAGCGCAGGGTTTAGCTTTTATATTGCATGGAATATTTGGACATTAATTGGCATTGTAGCGGGCACAATGCTGCCAGATTTAACCAATTTAGGGCTCGACTTTGCAATTGCTGCCACGTTTATCGCTTTGGTTATTCCGGGGATTAAAAATTTGGCCTCACTTGTTACGGTAATTGTAGCGGGTATTAGCGCAACGCTTTTAAAAAGCACAGGATTTGAGTTATGGCTTGTTTGCTCTGCACTACTGGCAATGAGCGCAGGTTATACTACAGCAAGGCTAACCGCTAAAAAGGAAGTGACGCCATGATGACGACTATTTTACTTATGGCGTGTATTACATTTTTTACACGTTATTTATTTTTGCATCGTGCTTTACCGTTTAAAGTGGGACCTAAAATGCAGCAGTTTTTAAGCTTTAGCGCCCCCGCAGTGCTTACCGCTATTTGGGTACCTATTGCGTTTTTAAATGAAGATGGCATTAATTTAAACTGGCAAAACCCTTATTTAAGCGCAGCGATAGTTGCTATTATTGTTGCCTACAAAACACATAATATTTATTACACAACGCTTGCCGGCATGGGGGTATTTTTAATATTAAATTAGTGCATTCTTTATACTTTATGAAAGAGTTCACTCAGGTTAAAATGCGGCTAACAACAATAAAAAGACGTCAATATGCACAAATTTCATCAATTAAGCGCAACAAGCTTACAGGGTCAACCCATCAACTTTAATGATTTTGAAGGTAGGGTTGTGCTTATTGTTAATACCGCAAGTAAATGTGGATTTACCTATCAATACGAGTCTCTGCAAGCTTTGCACGATAAGTATGCCAGCCAAGGTTTAGTTATTTTAGGATTCCCGTGTAACCAATTTGGTCAACAAGAACCAGGGAGTGCAGAACAAATTGAGCAAGAATGTTTAATTAACTACGGAGTTAGTTTTTTAATGGCAGCCAAAGTAGATGTAAACGGTCAGCATGCACATCCGGTATTTCGTCACTTAAAATCAGCCTTACCTGGTTTTTTAACACGTAAAATAAAATGGAATTTTACTAAATTTTTAATTGCCGCAGATGGTACACCAATTAAACGCTATGCACCTTTTACTAAACCCGAAAAGCTAGAACTTACAATTCAAAAAGCATTAGCACAGGCTAAAAGCACGCTTTAAAAAGTAATAAAGAGGCGCAAGGCCTCTTTATTACCAATACTATTAAAACTAAAACATACGTATAACTGTACATTTAAACTCTCAATATTAATTGGTATCTATTTATACTAGCGAAATTTAATCGGTGTAATCGCTTAAATCATCTTCGCCTAGATTTTTACGCAAGCGTTTTTGCTCAAGGTAGTCTTCCAACTTCTTCTTAACCTTTTGCTTGTTCTTATCGTGTTGATTACGTCCGAGCATTTCGTACTCGTCTTCAACAAAATCGTCATCTAGCGCATCGTAACTAAATGTCTTACCCACAACCCACTCCATAAAGTGTTTGAGACCAACCAAGGATTTTATTATCGCAATAGTCGGTAAAATTAAAAAATGTTTAACGCTAAAGTGCTCTGCAAATTAACATCAAAATAAAGCCACGTGACTACTGTAAATAGTCTTCATGTCAGTAATGTGAATAAATAGCGCTAAATTTGAATTGAGGAAAGTGAGAGTTTTTTATCGTATCGATAAATAAAATTTATTAATTTTTATTAGTTAGCCAATTTGACTAAAAAATGGTTGTTTATTAATTAATTTCACTTACTAAAAAACAAACAAAAACAGTTAACCATCTGTTTTATATTAAAAAATAAAACTGGCACCAAACTTGTTATTAATTAATCGTCATCAACAAAAAGTAGAGAATAAACATGAAAAAATTACTATTAGTTAGCGCATTAATTTGTACACCTGCTGCAATGGCTCACAACGACAACGATTCTGCAATTTCATTTAGTAATGATGAATGTAACGTCGAATTTAAAAATGACGTACGCATTAAGCCAAACGAATTAGAAATTTTTACCGCTAACAATAAAACCATGCAATTTAATACCCATGGTGACTTAACCGTAAATGGCGAGCTTGTAGCGCTTAATAATTCACAGCGCGAAGCGCTCACTAAATACTCTGATAGTTTACGTACACAATTACCTGAAGTAGCTAATATAGCGCTAGAAGGTGTTAAAATTGCCGGTGTGGCATTAGAAGAAGTAGGTAATGCATTTAATATTGACGGCCTTGATAATATGTCTGAGCTTATGGACGACATTAAAATTGAGGTAGAAAACACATTTTACCAACAAGGTACATTTGTAATGGGTCAACAAAGCTTTAACCAATTTGGTGAAAACTTTGAGCAACAATTTGAAGAGCAAATAGAAACAGCTGTTGAGTCTGCCGTAATGCAATCTATGGGCAGTATTTTAGTGGCTTTAGGCTCTGAATTACTTGGTTCAGGTGGCGATATGGATGCCTTTGAGCAACGCATGGAAAATATGGGTGCTCAAATAGAAGAAAAAGTAGAGCTTCATGCAAGCGCACTTGAAGAACGCGCTAACTCTTTATGTGAAAACTTTGCTGATATTGCAAAACAAGAAGAGCAATTAGTAATGCAGGTAGTGTTTAGAAATCTGTGTCATTTCAGTATTATTAAGAAAACAGGAGTGACACATGACTCAATCTTTCGATTTC
>NZ_JADYXE010000058.1:0-26253 GCF_015864465.1 Pseudoalteromonas sp. SWN29 | reverse complement strand
ACAAAAGAATTCGGATTCTTACATACCTAGAAGATCGTTCAAGTGCTATTAACTATTTCTTAAATGATCGGCATTAGTGATATTGCTTTGTAATTTCGCTTTTTTAAATTATGCTCAAAACTCATTTATTGTTGAGCTTAGAGCATGATAGACAAGGCGTTACTACTAAAAACTCGTGAGTTATCGGATCAATTAATTGCATTGCAAACTCCAATTAGGATACTCGATGCTATTAATTGGGATAAACAAACTAAAGAGGAGTTTTTTAGACAGAAATGTCAAAAAAACCCACTCATCGATCGTGCATATTATCAACAGCGCGACCTTGGTTTTGTACCTAGCGAGTTACGCCAAGCATTTTCTACTTTGCACCGTAACATTATTAACCAATTGGGACAGTTAAATCCGATTGCTCAATATATGGGAAAAATGTGCACCGAGTATAAAACGGTATTAAGTATGCTTGAGTATCGTGGAACGCCAGAGTTTCATGACTTATCAGTGGAGTTATTTGGACACCCTAAAGATTTATTCCATGCTGGTGAGCCCTCACTTTCTGAGCTAGCTAATATGCTAGATAAACCGCTGCAAAATTTACTTATAGCCGACATACTGCCTGACGACCCTAAAAATATTGATGCTGTTGATGCTGTGCGTATTTTGTCTGAGCAAGTAAATGCCAGTATGGCAGGCATAAACGTAGAGGTAATGCTTAGCGATGGTATTGTCAGTGATGCAGCCGCAGGTGCTAATAATATAAAGCTTAATCAAGATGTTAAGTTTTCTCAGCGTGAACTTGATATTTTAGAAGTTCACGAAGGGTGGATACACGTAGGTACCACTCAAAATGGTTTAGCACAGCCGTATTTAACATGTTTGAGTAAAGGCACGCCTAGCTCAACTATTACCCAAGAAGGCTTAGCAGTATTAACCGAAATTATTACTTTAAAATCGACACCAAGGCGTTTATCTAAATTAGTTAACCGTATTCAAGCGGTTACAAAGGTAATAGATGGCGCTGAATTTGTAGATATTTACCGTGACTATGTAGCGCAAGGTTTATCAAAAGATGACAGCTACACACTCGCGCAGCGTGTATTTAGAGGCAGTACGCCAACAGGCCTGCCTTTTACAAAAGATATTGCCTACATTAAAGGCTTTGTACTGGTTTATAACTTAATACGCGTGGCGATACAGCTTGGTCGAATCGATAGACTCCCTTTATTACTGGTAGGTAAAATATCGATAGATGATTTTAGATTAATATCGCAGCTTCATGATTTAGGTGTAATTGAGAGCCCGCAATTTGTGCCACCACACTTTAAAGACTTACGCGGTTTGGCAACTTGGTTGAGCTTTGGCCGCTTTATTGGCGATTTATCGTTTGAAAAGTTAGAAAACGATTATAAACCGTTATTTTTATAATTAATCAACATAGCTTACCGACTTGAATCTGCCCGACATAAAAAAAGCCCATAATGGGCTTTTAAAATAAAGTACTTTAGGTTTAGCTATCGAGCGTTAGTGCTTTCAAATATTTTGTCAGCTGAGGCTGCAACAAAACCCGTATAAAGCTCGCCGTCTGCTTTAGGGTAACGAATAGCAAACTCATAAAAACAGCTAGGGATGCTCATATCACCGTCACTAAAGGTAACAGAGTATTCATCAGCAAGTGTTGACGATTGCTCTAGTAACACCTCTGGTGAGCCTTTAACTTCGCCGCCTGACGTATTAAGCGAAAAGCCGGCGTCTTTTAGGGCTTGGTTAACATCATGAATATTATCAAACTTAGCAAGCGTATTAATATTTACGGTAAAGTGATTGGCGCGGTAACCCCACGCCGACATCCACGCTGCATATTCGCTTTCAGCTAGCAGTTGTTTGTAAGTATAGGTGCTTACTTGCCAATGCGTGCCTGAATACAAAAAGTTATCAGCAGTAACAGCACTTTCATCAATTTTATCAACCATGTCGGTTACGATGGCTTGTAACTCAGGCGAGCATTTTTCGACTAATAACTCAGAGATAAACACTTTTGGCTGATTAGGATCGCTATGCTCGTAGTGCTTTGCGTAGAGTTTTTTAGCTTCAAAGTGGTATTCACCACATTCTTTGTAACCAATCGCTAAAAAGTGAGCCGCGAGTTTTTCAAGGCCGACCTTTTCAATATCAAATGTACGCAGTGCAATATGATCGTTAATAATGTCATCTTTTTGCGTTGACCCTAAAAGGTCATGAATTTTGTCTGCCGATGGTGTTACGTTTAAGTAGTTTTTCCAAAGGCTCTCAAATAATGTGTTTACATCAGTATGCATGTTAAATCCTTAAATCTAAAATTTTGGTTTTATTGCTTATTCAATTACCAAGCCTGGCGCTAGGGTTTGCGGTAAGCTCACTTTGTCTGACTCAACAGATGCTACAGGGTATGCACAATAATCAGCGGCGTAATAGGCACTTGCTCTGTGATTACCACTGGCGCCAATACCGCCAAATGGAGCTGCACTTGAGGCACCCGTAATAGGGCGGTTCCAGTTAACAATACCTGCACGGATGCGCTTTAAAAAGTGAGTGTAATCATCTTCACTGTCGCTAAGTAAACCTGCAGATAAACCAAAGCTTGTGTTATTGGCTTCAATGATTGCGCTGTCAAAGTCGTTGTAACGATACACTTTAATAAGCGGTCCAAAATGTTCTTCATCTGGCATGTCGGTAATGTTTGTTACATCAATAATACCCGGGCTTACAAAACCGGTGCCTGATTTTAATTGCTTAAGTTCAACAAGGATTTGCGCGCCTTTTGACACTAATTCACTTTGCGCAGCGACCATGCCTAATGCTGCTTTTTCGCTTATCATTGCACCCATAAAAGGCTGCTCTGTAGCAAAACTGTCGTCTACAACTATGTTTTTAGTCGCGCTTATTAGCTTTTCTAAAATAGCATCGCCATTGAGCGATTTTTCAATAAATAAGCGGCGTGCACACGTACAGCGCTGGCCTGAGGTAATAAAGCCTGATTGAATAATATCGTGCACAGCAGCGCTTACATCACTCACGTCTTTTACAATAAGAGGATTATTACCGCCCATTTCAAGTGCTAAAATTTTGCCAGGGTGTCCTGCAAACTGCTTATGTAGTAAGTGACCTGTGTTTGAGCTACCAGTAAAAAACAATCCATCTATGTCTTGATGAGAGGCAAGTGCTTTACCTGTTTCAATTTCACCTTGCACAAGGTTAATAACACCTGCTGGTAAGCCCGCTTTTAGCCAAAGTGAGAGGGTGAATTCTGCAACGTGCGGCGTAAGCTCTGATGGCTTAAATACCACGGTGTTGCCTGCTAAAATTGCAGGTACAATATGCCCGTTTGGTAAATGCCCCGGAAAGTTGTACGGGCCAAAAATAGCAACAACGCCATGCGGTTTGTGTCTAATAAACGCTTTAGCACCAGGCATTGGGTTTTCGGTTGTACCTGTACGCTCATGGTATGCTTTTACAGATATAGCTACTTTACCTGTCATTGCGCCCACTTCGGTACGGGTTTCCCATAATGGCTTGCCAGTTTCGCGTGCAATAATGCTAGCAAATTCTTCGCTGTGTTCTTTTAATTGTGCCGCGAAGTTCTCAAGAATAGCTATACGTTCTTCAAGTGGTTTGTCGGCCCATTGTAATTGCGCGGCTCTGGCTGCTTTTATAGCTGAATCTACTTGATCAGTGTTTGCGCCATTACCTTGCCAAACCACATCACCATTACTTGGATTGATTGACTCAAATACTGGGCCAAGGCCTTTATGCCATTGGTTATTAATTAGGTGTGTATTCATAAATAATTTACAGGCGGAAGAATCGCGCTGCATCTCCTTGGCTTAAATTAAGCGCCTTAGCCACATCTTGGCTAATGACGAGGGTATGTTTTGCATGATTGTAATGTGCGTCTTTGGTAAAGGTTGCTCTAAAGCCACTTACGCCTTGATTACATACAGCCAACGTATCTGAGCTATTTTGTGATATGTGATCAAGCTCACCAATTGTTATAGGGCAAACTTGAGAGTCGCGAATACTGCGAATATTACCAAGTTTTGCTTCAACCGTTGGGCCTGCGTCAAATAAGTCAACGTAGCCTCTGTGCTCAAAACCTTCTTTTTCTAATAATTTTAGCGCAGGTTTTGTTTTTTCATGCACATGCCCAATCACTGCTTGGGCTTTCTTGCTAAGCAAGTTCACATAAATAGGGTATTTAGGCATTAACTCGCTAATAAATACCTTATCGCCTAAGCCAACTAAGTGATCTGCTTCTGGAAATTCGATACTAAAAAAGTGCTCTTGCAGCCATTGCCAAAAAGGTGAGTGCCCATCTTCGTCGCTCACGCCGCGCATTTCTGCAATAACAGTATCGGCAAAACGCTCGCTATGCTGCGCCATAAACAAAAAGCGTGAACGCGATAAAAATCGACCCGTTAGCCCTTTGCGGCTATTTTCGCGCAAAAACAATGTGCATATTTCAGAGCAACCAGTGTAGTCGTTACACATGCTTAAAATATCAACGGTGTTATATACATTTAAAGTAGGCGAATGATGTACGGTTTTGCCTAAATGATAATGATACAAAGGTACCGACAAGCCCACTGCGGCTTCTATCGCGGTTGTGCCAACAACTTCACCTGTTTCACTGTCTTCTAAAACAAATAAATAGCTTTCATCGAGTGGCTGGTTAATGTTTTTGGCAAAGCTTTTTTCAGCACGTTCAATTTTTTCTTTAAGCTGTGCATCATCAACAGGTAAAGAGGTAAATCCATGGCCTGATTCAATCGCTATTTGTTTAAGCGCGTCAAAATCATTGGCAGTAATAGGACGTAATACTTGCATTTATTGCTTGCTCCAATAGCACGCCTGTAGGCGTGCTAACTTAAACTATATTAACCGTTGACTACATCGCTAACGGCTTTTTCAAAGCGCGCTAAGCCTTCTTTAATATCTTCAAACGGGATAACTAAAGATGGCGTAAAGCGAATTACATTCATGCCAGCTACAAGGTTCATTAAACCATTATTAGCACTTGCTACTAAGAAGTCGCGTGCACGGCCTTCAAATTTGTCATTTAGTACTGCGCCAATTAATAAGCCTTTACCGCGTACTTCACTAAACACGTTGTATTTTTCGTTAATTGCATTTAATCCGTCACGGAATAACTGTTCGCGCTCTTTAACACCATTTAGTACATCAGGTGTATTTACTGTATCAAATGCCGCTTCGGCTACGGCACAAGCAAGTGGGTTACCACCGTAAGTAGAACCGTGCGTACCAATTTTTAAATGCTCAGCAATATGTGTGCGAGTGATCATAGCGCCAATTGGAAAACCGCCACCTAATGCTTTTGCAGTTGTTAAAATATCAGGTACAACTCTTAAGCCTTCGTAAGCGTATAAATCGCCTGTGCGGCCAACACCTGTTTGTACTTCATCAAAAATAAGTAGCGCGTTATGTTTAGTACAAAGTTCACGTACTTTTTTAGCAAATTCATCTGTTGGTGAAATAATACCGCCTTCACCTTGCAACGGTTCCATCATAACTGCACATGTTTTATCGCTGATCAGCGCTTCAAATGCAGCAATGTCGTTAAAGTCACAATGTTCTATGTCAGCAGGTTTTGGACCAAAGCCATCTGAGTAAGCAGCCTGTCCGCCAACGGTTACGGTAAAGAAAGTACGACCGTGAAAGCCTTTATTAAATGCAATTATTTGCGATTTTTCAGCGCCGTACACATCAAGTGCAAAACGACGGGCTAGTTTAAGCGCCGCTTCGTTTGCTTCTGCACCTGAGTTTGCAAAGTAAACTTTGTCAGCAAATGTTGCTTCAACCATTTTTTGAGCCAAACGAAGCGCTGGCTCATTAGTCATTACATTTGATAAGTGCCAAATTTTTTCGCCTTGTTCTTTTAATGCTTTAACAAGCGCCGGGTGACAATGACCCAAACAGTTAACGGCAATACCACCTGCAAAATCAATAAACTCGTTGTTATTTTGATCCCACACACGAGAGCCTTCGCCACGAACAGGAATAATAGCTGAAGGGTTATAGTTTGGTACCATTACGTCGTTAAATAAGTCTCTTGTTACTTGCATTTTGTACACCTAAATTGAATGGGCTTAGATAAAAGGTTAGTTGCTAACTCAAAGAAGAATATAGCCTTTATTCTTCAGCAAACACGTTATTATTTCTTGTAGGGGTCATTATCGAAGGTTAACAGTTAAATTTGCAGTGCTATTTTGTGAAAAATGATTAAAATAAAAGTCAAAATAACGAAGAAAATAACCATTATGATAACTCTACAAGACGAGAAACTACTTTCTGTACTAAAAACAAACGCTAGAGCCAGTATTTCTGACCTTGCTCGCATGCTCGATTTATCTCGTTCCACAGTACAAAGCCGTATGCTCAAATTAGAAGAAAGCGGTGTGATTAAAGGGTATAGCGTTGATTATGGGGATGACTATTTAAGTAAAATGGTATCAGCTCATGTGTCTATTAAGGTTAAGCAAAAATTAACGACAAAAACGAACATAGAGCTTAAGCAAATAGATGCAATTTCTCAGCTCTATGCCATAAGTGGTGAGTTTGATTTAATTGCTGTGGTACAAGCGCAAAATCTAGAGCAGCTTAGTCATTTGCTAGACGATATAGGTAATCTTGATGGAGTAGAGCGCACTACATCGTCTGTTATTTTAGAGACCAAATTTAAGCGATGAGCCAAAGTACTTATAATTCCAATACAGCAAGTTATTTTGTTGCTGTATTGGTGGTTGTAGGTGTTGTTTTTGCTCTTTTAATCACTTCTTTGGTTGCTTCATCTAATTTAATAAAATAAGCATTACCGCCAATACCTTTAAACTCTTCATCTGTAAATACAATCGTGTTGTCATCAAAAAAGGTGACGGCTTCTTTTTGAGTAACAATCCCCAAGTCTATTTTTGATACATCACCAGAGAAAAACTTATCCCCTTTAAAGTTTTCAAATAACCAAAGGCTGGTTGAATCAAGTAACACTAACTTTTTACGATCGGGACTGAGCGCTGCAGAGGTTATCCAGCATAGTTTTTCAAGCGTGGTACACGTTTTAAAAGAGTCAACTAACTCAGCATCAAAATTTGCTGCATGATCCCCCACTTTATACACTTTAGTAATGCCATCGAAAGGTTCTGTACGATTTTTAGTAAATAAATATAAATGACGACCGAGTGCTACAAATGCTTCTAAATCAAAATTACGATTATTAGGTTTTATTGGAGTTCCATCCATTTCAGGATAGGTAAATTTGATTATTTCGGCTTGAGTAGTGTCACCTTTAATATCAATAGGGTTTTCTATTTTATAAATAGTGAGCCATCGACGATCGTTTTTGTTATTACCAAAGTCACCTAAAAAAAAGTGCCCAAATTTGTTTTGAGTCATGTCTTCCCAGTCTATATTTTTAGCATTCTCGACTAAGATTTCTTTGGCGATAGAACCGTCTTGATTGAGGCGGTAAAGCTTAGGTTCATTGCCTCCATCGTTAATAGCCCATAAACGTTTGTGCTTATCAAATTCAATACCTGATATTTCTTTTAATTTAGGATCTACTGAGATTTCTTTTTTACTATAAAGGGTATAGATTGAAGAACCAACAAGTGTGGCTATTATTAAAAATATGATGGCTATAGTTATAAAAATGCTTTTTTTCAACATGAAAATTATGATATTTCAGAGTATTAAGATGCTGTGTATTATCGCTTATGAAAGTACATAACAAAAGAATTTTATAAATTTAGGCAATACTTTTGGATTATTTAACGTTAAATTCGGTTAAATAAATAAAATGTGATGCCTACCTAGTTGGTTCAAAAATTGCTCTGTACTAGTGAGCTTTTTAAAATAGATTGTTTGTATACTAACCGCACTTTTTAAGTGCAGAAAAAATGAATTGTTGCACTGTAATAATGCGTAAATAAAGTTTTGGTTAACTTGTAACGTGTTTAATGATTTTGAATGGAATCCACATCGCCTTTTTGTTTAGTTGTATGGCCTGTGGCAAAGATTAAGTACCCTTTTTGGTTTAGTTGGAGCCTGCTATGTTGAATAAACGTTTTTTTAAAACAAAAGATGAAGCTGAAGTAACCTTTGAGTTTTCTCATCCTGAGGCAGAAGAAGTTTGCTTATTAGGTGAATTTAATGATTGGCAACCTGTGCCAATGAAGCTTAATAAAAAACAAGGTGTGTTTAAATTTAAACAACGCTTACCTATCGATCAACAATTTCACTTTCGTTATCTAATTAATGGCGACATTTGGGATAACGACCACCAAGCTGATGGCTACATTAGCAATACATTCGGCACAGAAAACAGCATAGTAAATACTCAACGCACTAATTAAGGCGATTCAATGGATGCTCTTTCGCAGTTGTTTTACCTGCATGGTATTGGCTTTGAATTCACTAAGTATACAGGTGAGCAGGTGTTTTTTAGCGAAGATACGCGTAAACGTGCTTTGCAATGTTGTGGTGTTGATACAAATAACGAAGCGCAAGTAGCTCAACTAACTTATGATTTAGATGCATCGCTTTGGCTAGATTTAGTGCCCAGTGTGAGTTTAGTTGATCAAAATACGTGTTTGTTAAAGCTTCGTATAGACGAACGCCAGCAAAATTTAGCCGCTAACATTAATATCCCTTCTCTTGGGATGAATATAGCGGTTGAGAACCTCTATAACTTGGCGGTTACAGGTGAGTATTACTTACATGGCGTTCGCTACATTGAGCTGGCACTGCCTATAGACACTATGCCAATCGGCTATTATGACGCTAATGTTCAGGTAGGTGAGCAGCAGGCTATTACACAAATTTGGTGTGTGCCTGAGCAAGTTTATCAAGTTGAAGATGCAAAGCGCACTGGATTATCTATTCAGCTTTATACGTTAAAAAATAAAGCGAATTTAGGTATTGGCGACTTTGATGATTTACTAACGCTTACAAAATTATGTAGCTCGCAAAATATGGATTACATATTACTTAATCCATTGCATTTGTTATTTGCAGATATGCCGGGGCGCGCAAGCCCTTATAGTCCTAATAGTCGTGCTTTATTAAACCCTCTCTATATATCAATAGCGTTGTGCGAAGACGCACAAAACAATGCTGAGCTTAATACCCTGATGCAACGAGATGATGTAATCGCGTTATTGCAAAGCAACGATCAGTTTATAAATTACGAAAATGTAAGCCGTATAAAGTATGCGTTATTTGAAGCGCTTTATAATCAGTTTGAATTAACGGCAAGTGATGAGCGTCGCCAAGCGTTTACTGATTTTTGTAATACTCATTCAACTACGTTAAATACCCTCGAATCAGATAACTTAACATTTGATTATTACCTGCAGTGGCAAGCGCATACGCAATTGGCACTGTGTCAACAAAGTTGTGCAGAGCGAGGTATGGCTATCGGGTTAATAAACGACTTAGCCGTTGGCTGTGCGGGTGATGGAGCCGAATTTAAAAATCAAAAAACACTGTTTAGCCAAGGTGCAAGTGTAGGTGCTCCACCAGATCCATGGGCCGAAGCTGGCCAAAACTGGGGGCTTCCGGCACTAAATCCTCAAAGCTTAAGCAATAACCACTACCAGTTTTATCGCTCACTTATTCGCGCAAACATGCAAAGTGTAGGCGGACTTAGAATTGACCACGTTATGGCGATTAGACGCCTATGGTGGTGCTTTGAAAACAATGGCGAACAAGATGGCTGTTATGTTTACTACCCGTTTGAGTACTTACTCGCGGTTTTAAAAATTGAATCGCATATTAATCAGAGTATCGTAATTGGGGAAGATCTAGGCGTTGTACCGCCAGAGGTAAGGCAGGCTTTGGCATCTAGCGGTATCTTTTCTAACAGCTTATTTTATTTTGAAAAACAACACAGTGGTGAATTTTTATCGGTAAATGAGCTAGCAACACATTGCTTGTTAATGATAGCCAATCATGATGTACCGCCATTTACAGGTTGGTGGCAGCATGCTGATTTAAATATTAAGCAACAATACAAGCTTATTACTGATGATGAATACGCGCAATTAAAGCAACAACGAATAGAAGAGCAACATAGGATACTACGATTTATTAATCGCCATACCAATACAACCGAGCTTTTATTACATAGTCATTCAGTCGAAGTATATAACGCACTCGCATTATGTTTAGCGGGTTCTCAATCGCGTTTATTTGCAATACAAATAGATGATTTAGATGAGCAGCAGTATCCGGTAAATATCCCTGGGACAGATAAAGAGTATCCTAATTGGCGACGTGTATTAACGCATACCAGTGAAGAAATTTTTACTAAAAATGGCTCACTTTTAGCTGCTATCGATTCAATAAGGAAAGGTTAAATGAGCAGTACAATTAACAAAAAATCGTCAGTACAGGACAGCTCAGAACTTGCTAATTCAGTACAAGACAGCTCAGTACAGGAAAATAATTACGATGCACAAGTAAATGCATTAAGTACAGGGCGTTTTAAAGACCCATTTAGCTTTTTAGGGGCACATGAAACAAGCGCAGGTATTGAGATTCGCTTTTTCTTACCAACTGCATTAAACGTAAGCGTTACATTAAATAATAAAAATATTGAAGCACAGCGCTATCAACAAAGTGACTTATTTATAGTCAAAGTTGATGCGCTGCCCACTGCGCCTTATCAATGCATTGCTCAGTACACAAATAGCAGCGTTACCTTTTATGATGAATACAGCTTTGAAAGCACTCTTGATGCACAGGCAATGTATTTATTTAATGAAGGCAGCCTCGAACATGCTTACTCTCATTTTGGTGCACATTTTAGTACTCAACAAAACGTAGAAGGTGTGCGCTTTTGTGTATGGGCACCCAATGCGGCAAGTGTCTCTATTATTGGTGAGTTTAATTTTTGGCAAGCTAATCGCCACTTTATGCGTTTTCATCCGGCAAGTGGTGTATGGGAGTTATTTGTACCGGGTCTTAAAGCCGACATGTGCTACAAATTTGCAATTACCGCCCAAAGTGGAGAAGTACTCGAAAAAGCCGACCCCTATGCATTTAAAATGCAACAAGCACCGGGTACTGCAAGTGTACTGCAGTATAAACCAGAACCTATAACACTTGGCGAGCAGGCACTTCAAAACAGACAAAAGCGTAATCATATTGATGCGCCAATTAGTATTTATGAAGTGCATTTAGGCTCATGGCAACGCGCTGAAAACAACCGCTATTTAAGTTACGCAGAGCTTGCTGACAAACTGGTTAGCTACGCCCTTGAAATGAATTTTACTCACCTGCAACTTATGCCAATAAGTGAATACCCGTTTGATGGTTCGTGGGGGTATCAGCCTGTTGGTTTATTTGCTCCTACTAGCCGTTTTGGCGACTACAACAGCTTTAAATACTTTGTAGAGCAGTGCCACAAAGCTAATTTAGGTATTTTACTTGATTGGGTACCTGGGCATTTTCCTAGTGATCCGCATGGCTTGCACCGATTTGATGGCACACATTTATATGAACATGCCGATAAGCGCCAAGGTTTTCATCCTGATTGGAATACCTACATTTATAATTACGACCGCCCTGAAGTTAAAAGCTTTTTAATTTCAAATGCTATGTACTGGTTACATCAATTTGGTTTAGATGGTCTGCGGGTAGATGCCGTAGCCTCTATGTTGTATTTAGATTACAGCCGAAAAGAAGGTGAGTGGATCCCTAATTGCTACGGCGGGCGCGAAAACTTAGGTGCAATAGAGTGCTTAAAACAAGTCAATATGCGCAGCTATAAAAACAACCCGGGCATTATGATGGTGGCTGAGGAGTCAACAGCATGGCCAGGCGTTACCCAAAGTGTTGAGCACAACGGTTTAGGCTTTGGCTATAAGTGGAATATGGGCTGGATGAACGATAGTTTGCATTACATGCAGCACGACCCGCTTTATCGTCAGCATCATCATCACGAAATGACTTTTTCGATGGTATATGCCTTTAGTGAAAACTATATATTGCCATTAAGTCACGATGAAGTAGTACACGGAAAAGGCTCGTTAATTGAAAAAATGCCAGGCGATGATTGGCAGAAATTTGCAAACTTACGCGCTTACTACGCATTTATGTGGGCACATCCGGGTAAAAAGCTCTTATTTATGGGCGGCGAAATTGCACAGCGAAAAGAGTGGGGGCACGATCATTCTATCGATTGGCATTTACTTGAGCACCAAAGCCATAACGGGGTAAAGCAAACCGTAAAAGCGCTCAATACCGTTTATAAAAACCAACCCGCGTTGTATGAGTTAGATTCGAGTGCGGCAGGTTTTACCTGGATAGATAACAATAACAATCAGCAGAGCATTTTAAGCTTTGTTCGCTATGCTAAAAACGCAAAAGACTTTGTGGTTGTTATTGCTAACTTTACCCCCGCGTCATATGAAAACTACGTTATTGGCGTACCAAGTAAAGGGCGTTACAAGGTTATTTTAAATACTGACGATACTCAGTTTTTTGGCTCTGGCGTTGAAGTAACTAAAGATTCATCGCAGATAGTTAATGCTATCGATGAGTCAAACCATGGCTTTAAACACAGTATTTCAATTGCCATTGGTGGCTTAACCACTGTTTACTTACAAAAGGTTGATGATGAGTAACCAATTTGATGTAGCCCCTGGTAATGTAGAGCCGTTAGGTTCTAGTGTTATTAATAACGGGGTTAACTTTGCGCTTTACGCACCAGGTGCAAGCCAAGCTTATGTGTGTTTGTTTGACAAAAGTGGCCATTCAGAAATCCTAAAAATGGCGATGAATATCAACGAAGGTGGCATTTGGAGTATTCATATTTCGCCATTAAGCGCAGGCGCACTTTATGGCTTTAGAGTTGAGGGTGAATATAACCCTAAAAATGGTCAATTATTTAACGAAAATAAGCTACTTATAGACCCGTACGCAAAAGACTTGTTTGGTGAGTTTACTTGGAGCGAACGCCATTACGGGCAAATGCCAATTGGCACTAAAAGCACCGTAAATAATGCCATTGATATACCTAAATCAAAAGTAGCGGCTCCTACTTTGTATGCGCATAAAAAGCCAAACCACCGTTGGTCAAACACGGTTATTTACGAGTGTCATGTTAAGGGCACAACGTGTCGTCATCCTAAAATACCTAAATCTCTTCAAGGAAAGTTTTTAGGGTTAAGCCACCCAAGCTTTATTGAGCACTTACAAAGCTTTGGCGTTACAGCAGTTGAGCTTTTACCTGTTCATTCATTTATTAGTGAGCAATTTTTAACTGCAAAAGGGCTGCAAAACTATTGGGGTTATAACACGCTTAACTTTTTTACCCCTCATAAAGACTATTTGGTAAACGACGATATAAACGAGTTTAAGCAAATGGTGCGTGAGCTTCATGCAGCCGACATAGAAGTGATTTTAGATGTTGTTTATAACCATACAGCAGAGGCGGGGGCCGATGGCCCTATATTATCGCTAAGAGGCTTTGATAACTTAGCGTATTACCGCACAGTAGAAGGGCAGCCTGATGTATATATAAACGATACTGGCTGTGGAAATACCATAAATATTGACCATCCTAAAACCCTGCAATTGGTACTCGACAGCCTTCGTTATTGGGTTGAGGTAATGGGGGTTGATGGTTTTAGATTTGATTTAGCGACCATTTTAGGGCGCTCGAAAGCAGGCTTTAGCTCTGCACATACTTTTTTACAAGTGGTAGCTCAAGACCCAGTGCTAAACAAGGTTAAGCTAATAAGTGAGCCTTGGGATATAGGCCCTGGTGGCTATCAGTTGGGTGCATTTCCGCCGCCATGGCGAGAATGGAACGATCAATACCGCGATGTAATTAGGCGTTTTTGGCAAAGTGAAACAGGCATTATTGCAAGCGTTGCAAAACGTTTGCATGGATCGTTTGATATTTTTGAGCACAGCCAGCGTGGACCACTCAATAGTATTAACTTTATAACGAGTCATGATGGTTTCACGCTTGCTGATTTAGTGAGTTATGAGGAAAAACATAACGAGGCTAATGGTGAACAAAATCGAGATGGGCACAGTGCAAATCATTCGTTTAACTGCGGAGTTGAAGGCTTTACCAGTGACTCAAAAATAAACGCGCTGCGCTTACAACAACAAAAAAACTTTTTACTTACTTTGATACTCTCAAAAGGTGTACCCATGATTGCCGCTGGCAGTGAAATGGCGCACTCGCAAGGGGGTAATAACAATGCCTATTGCCAAAATAATCGTACGAGTTGGCTTGCCTGGAAAGATTCTCAGCTTAATCATTCGCTAACACGATTTATTGATGACGCGTTAAAAATTAGACGCGCACACAGTGCGTTTAAACACAGTGTATTTTTAGATGATATAGACGAGCGTTTTACCGTTAAATGGTTTACCGAACAAGGTAAAACCATGACCGACGCGCATTGGCATGAAGATAGCAGGCAGTTTTTAATGTATAGCTTACTTGATAAGCAAAATAATCATGCATTACTGATGGTATTTAATGCCAGTAAAAAAACAGTTTTTTGCCAAATGCCGCCTTCGCCTATTAATGCACCGTGGCAAATGGTTTTATCAAGTGTAAATAATGCATCTGTGAATAGTAATGAAGATGCGATGGTTGAAATTACAGCACAAAGCAGCTGGGTTTTTAGTGCCAATTTAGAGGATGTAAGTCATGGCTAAACAAAGTGATCAAGTATGTGTAGTAAAGGGCTGGCAAGAAGGTCCTGTTATAGATGAAAGTACGCTTAAAGATGACTTAACACGGCATTTTTATTATACCCTCGGCCGCGATAAAGTTGGCGAGTCGCAGCATTATTTATATCACGCATTAGCGCTTACTATTCGCGACAGACTTGTTGCGCGTTGTAGAGAAACAAACCAGCAAATTAAGCAAAATAAACGCCGTAAAACAGCCTATTTATCGCTTGAGTTTTTAATGGGGCGTGCACTTGGTAATGCCGTTTTAAATTTAGATTTAGACGAGCAAGTAAGCTCAGCGCTACAAGAATACTGTACAACAATAGAAACAATTGAAGATGCCGAACACGACGCAGGCTTAGGTAATGGTGGTCTGGGGCGTCTTGCGGCTTGTTTTTTAGATAGCTGTGCTAGTTTGGCATTACCGGTAATTGGTTATGGCCTTCGTTACGAATACGGCATGTTTAACCAATCAATTAAAGATGGCAATCAAATTGAGCAACCAGATAATTGGCTACGCGAAGGGCACCCGTGGGAGCTAAGCGCACCAGAGCACGCTAAACGTGTTAAATTTGGTGGCTACGTGCAAAGTTATACAGACAAATTTGGCCGAGAGCATCGCCAGTGGATGAGCTCACAAGATGTATTAGCAGTCCCTTACGATGTCCCCGTCCCGGGTTATAAAAACAATATTGTAAATACGCTACGCTTATGGAAATCAGAAGCGACGGATGAATTTAACTTAACCGAATTTAATGCCGGTAGTTACTCAGAAGCCGTTGCACAAAAAAACCTAGCTGAACAAATCACCATGGTGCTGTATCCAAACGACAGCAGCGAAAATGGTAAGGAGCTTAGGTTGCGCCAACAATACTTTTTATCATCTGCGAGTATTCAAGATGTAGTAGATCAATGGGTTTCTCAACATGGCGAGAGTTTTAGTGACTTTGCTGATTTTCATGTTTTTCAGTTAAACGACACGCACCCAAGTATTGCTGTTGCAGAGCTGATGCGTATTTTAATTGATGATTACGAACTTGATTGGAACGATGCTTGGCAAATTACCACTAAAACAATGGCCTACACAAACCATACGCTACTTCCTGAAGCGCTTGAAAAGTGGTCTGTTTCGTTGTTTTCAAAACTATTGCCACGTATTTTAGAAATAGTTTACGAGATAAACGCACGCTTTTTAGCACAAGTTGCACAGCAATGGCCGGGTGATGTTAATAAACAGCGTGCCTTATCTTTAATTGAAGAGGGTGACGAGCCGAAAATTCGTATGGCTTATTTAGCTATTGTAGGTAGTTACTCTGTAAATGGCGTAGCGGCACTGCATACTGAACTGTTAAAAGCGGGCTTATTTAAAGAGTTTTACGCGCTGTGGCCAGATAAATTTAATAACAAAACCAATGGTGTTACACCAAGACGCTGGCTTGCGCATTGTAATCCTATTTTAAGTGAATTAATCAGCGAAAAAATTGGTCATGGCTGGGTTAAAGACTTTTCAGCTATTAGTGACCTACGCCGCTTTTTTGATGACAAAGCATTTCATGGGCAATGGCAAAATGCTAAACGCGAAAACAAACAGCGTTTAGTTGATTTGGTTAAGACTCGCTGCGATGTTGATTTTGACGTATCGATGATGTTTGACGTACAGGTAAAACGTATTCACGAATATAAACGTCAGCTATTAAACATACTTCATGTGATTCATTTATACGACCGCATTCGCCGTGGTGATACTCAAGGGCTTGTTCCTCGTTGTGTTTTATTAGGTGGTAAGGCAGCGCCTGGTTATTACATGGCTAAAAAAATCATTAAGCTTATTAATAACGTGGCAGAGGTTATAAATAAAGACCCGTTAGCAGCCCCGTATTTACGCGTCGCCTTTTTACCTAATTACAACGTAACCGCTATGGAAGTGATTTGTCCTGCAACCGATTTATCAGAGCAAGTATCTACCGCAGGTAAAGAAGCATCTGGTACTGGCAACATGAAGTTTATGATGAATGGTGCATTGACGATAGGCACGCTAGATGGTGCTAACATTGAAATTAGAGACGCTGTTGGTGCAGATAACTTCTTTTTGTTTGGCGCACAAGCGCATCAAATTGATGATATTAAATCGCGTTACAACCCTGAGCACTTAATCGCACAAAATAGTGATTTAAATAATGTAATGCAACTACTCGAAAGCGGTCATTTTAATTTGTTTGAACCGTGCTTATTTGACGATATAACCAATGCAATTAAAAGCCCGCACGATCCATGGCTTGTAGCTCACGATTTTGAGAGTTACGTAGCTGCTCAAAAAGAAGTAGATAAAGCGTACGCAGATCAAACCTACTGGACACAAATGAGTATTTTAAATACGGCAGCCAGTGGAATGTTTTCAAGTGATAGAACCATAAGCCAATACAGTGAAGACATTTGGCATTTAGAACCCCTCAATATTAGTGAAACAGACTTAACGACAACTAAAAGCCATGCCACTAACAGCCTAGACTAAATGGAGAGAGTATTATGCCTAATTATGCAAATCGCTACATAAGTAGCTTAACCCGAGAAACTTACGCGTTAATACTGGCAGGGGGTCGCGGCTCTCGTCTGCATGAGCTAACCGACTGGCGAGCAAAGCCCGCAGTTTACTTTGGTGGTAAGCATCGAATTATCGATTTTCCACTATCAAACTGTATTAACTCGGGTGTGAGACGCGTTGGTATTGCCACACAATATAAGTCGCATTCACTCATTCGCCATGTAAACCGGGCGTGGGGGCACTTTAAAAAAGAGCTGGGTGAGTCGGTTGAAATACTCCCGGCATCTCAGCGCCAAGGTGATGATTGGTACTGTGGAACCGCAGATGCTGTTTTTCAAAATATAGATATTATTCGTCATGAGCTTCCTAAATATGTAATGATTTTATCAGGAGATCATGTGTATCGCATGGACTATGGTGCTTTACTGGCTGAACACGTGCAAAAAGGCGCTGATATGACCGTATGTTGTATTGAAGTGCCCGTAGAGGAAGCCGCAGATACGTTTGGTGTAATGACCGTTGATGAGCAAAGCAGAGTGTGTCGTTTTGATGAAAAACCAGCAATGCCGAGCTCCGTACCGGGCAAGCCAGGTACCTGTTTAGCATCAATGGGGAATTACATTTTTAATACTGAATTTTTGTTTGAGCAACTTAAAAAAGATTCTGAAAATGAAGGCTCAGGCCGCGACTTTGGCCACGATATTATTCCGGCGATTATAGAAGAGCATAATGTATTTGCTTTTCCGTTTAGAGATCCAGACCAAGAAGGACAACCTTATTGGCGCGATGTAGGTACGCTAGACTCGTTTTGGGAAGCTAACATGGAGCTGGTAATGCCAGAGCCACAACTTGATTTATACGACCCAACGTGGCCAATATGGACTTATCAAGAGCAACTACCGCCCGCTAAATTTATTTTTGATGACGATGACAGACGCGGTATGGCATTAGACTCTACTGTGTCGGGTGGGTGTATTATTTCGGGCTCTGCAGTAAGAAAATCTTTATTGTTTTCTAATGTGCATGTTCGTTCATTTTGTACCATTGAGCAGTCTGTTATTTTACCTGGCGCCATTATTAATCGAGGCTGTAAAATTAAGCGTGCGATAATAGACAGAAGCTGTGAAATACCTGCAGGTCTTGAAATCGGTTTTGACAAAAAAACAGATGAAGAAAACGGCTTTAGGGTATCTAAAAAAGGCATCGTTCTTGTTACCCGTGATATGCTCACTGAGCTTGCAAAAAAGTTAGAGCGCCAGGCGTGTGAGAATAAAAAGCTAGCGTAACAATAAGTTAAGTAAGCACGACAACAAAGCTTGCTCATTTATGAGCAAGCCCACACAGATTTAAAGGAAGTAGTAAATTAATGCATGTATTAATGGTTGCAGCAGAAAATGACGCGTTACCAGGCGCTAAAGTAGGTGGTGTTGCAGATGTAGTGCGCGATGCCCCTAAAGCACTCGTCAAAAAAGGTATAACGGTTGATGTTGTTATTCCTGACTATGGGTTTGAGCCGCTTGAGCGTATTTATATAGGTGAAGTAACCGTTGCATTTAATGCTCAACCGCATGTATTAACACTTTTCAAAATAGAGCAACCACAAAGTAATGTAAGCCAAATTGTTATTAGCCACCCGCTATTTAGTGAATCAGGCAGTGTATATTGCAATGATGCACCGGGGAGGCCTTTTGCAACCGATGCCACAAAATTTGCTTTATTTAACGCAGCTGTTTGTGAAGCGTTATTACAAGGTGTATTAAAGCGCCCAACAGCGCTACATTTACATGACTGGCACAGCGCCTGCGTTGCCGTTTTACTTAAGTTTGAGCCTCGTTATAGCTCACTTAATACCTTACATATTGCCTACACGGTGCATAATATTGCACTGCAAGGGATAAGACCTTTTAAACACGACGACTCAAGCTTAGAGGCGTGGTTTCCGTCACTTAGTTATAATGGCCAACAAATATGCGACCCGCGTTATCCGCATTGCTTTAACCCTATGCGCAGTGCAATTAATCTATGCGATAAAGTACATGTTGTATCGCCAACCTACAGCCAAGAGGTACTTGAACCTAGCAATTACGAGCATGGTTTTTTTGGTGGTGAAGGGCTTGAGCAAGATCTTCAAAATGCAGCAAGCCAAGGTAAGCTTGTAGGTATTTTAAATGGCTGTGAATACCCAAGTAACACTTTAGAAGAGGCTACAATCGCTGATTTTTATAGCCAAGCAGAAAACACATTGTTTGGTTGGATGGCAAATAGCGAGCAGTTACAAAGCGGCTATTATATTGCCCATCAACGACTACAACAATTTAAAGCTACGGCTAATGATGGGCCACTAGTCACAAGCGTTGGCCGACTTACAGAGCAAAAGGTTTTGTTATTGTGCCAGCAGGTTAATGAGGCTTTAGCTATTGATAAAGTGTGCCAAGTAATTAATGAATATAACGGCAGGCTTATTATTTTAGGCTCGGGTGACAAAGAACTCGAGAGCATATTTACAAAAGCAATGGCGCGAAATTCAAATCTATTATTTTTGAAAGGTTATGGTCAAGGTGTTGGCGATTTAATGTATCAACTAGGTGACTTGTTTTTAATGCCAAGCTCGTTTGAACCTTGTGGTATTAGCCAAATGCTGGCAATGCGTGCGGGGCAACCGTGTTTAGTTCACAGTGTAGGCGGATTAAAAGACACGGTAAAGCATCATGAAAATGGATTTAGTTTTAATGGCGATACGTTGGCAACGCAAACGAGTAATTTAATTAGCTGTTTAGACGAAACTCTCTTAATTAAAAAGCAGAATCCTAAAAAGTGGCATAAAATAAAGCACAGCGCAGAGCAAATGCGTTTTTCGTGGCCACAAGTGGCAGCTGATTATATAACAACCTTATATAGGTAAATCGTTACTGTATTTCAAAGTTTAGTGACAATTGTGCCTGCTTAGGGTTTAATTACTTAGTATTATATAAAAACTAAGAAGTAGGTAATGTGTCTGTATTTGTTGCAAGGCAAGCAATATTCAATAGAAGTAAAAAAGTAGTAGCCTATGAGCTACTTTTTCGTGATAGTCCTAAAAATTATTTTCCTGATATTGCCGAAGGCCAAGCAACAGCAAGGCTTATTATGGAAAATCAACTTAACTTAGGCACACGTCATATTACATCAGGTAAAAAGGCGCTCATTAATATAGGGCCAGAATCTTTAAAACTCGATTTATGTGCTTTTTTACCATGCCAAGACGTTGTAATTGAGTTACTCGAAACCATCGAACCCAACGACGATAACTATGAACTATGCCGAGGTTTATTTCATAGTAACTACAAACTTGCACTCGATGACTTTGTATATAAACCACAATGGGATCGTTTCTTAAAGCTTGTTAAACTCATTAAGTTTGATATTGCAATTACACCTCTTAGCGAAATACAGCCCATAATTAATAAGTTACAATCGCATAAACAAATAAAAATACTAGCCGAAAAAATAGAAACCCAAGACGATTACAAGCTCGCCTTTGATATGGGGTTTGATTATTTTCAAGGCTATTTTTTTGCAAAACCCACCATGATCAAACAAAATGACATCGACTATAACTATGGTTTAGTCGTCGCTATTTACGCCGAAATAATGAAAAACAGTCCAGATATAAAAGCTATATCTGGACTGTTTGAGCTTGATGCTGCGCTTGCATATAAATTGCTGCGTTTAATAAACAGCGGTGTGTTTCCTATACAAAGCGAAATATCATCGCTCAAGCAAGCGCTTGTGTATTTAGGGCATGAACGCCTTAAAAAGTTTGTGAGCCTTATTGTTACTGCTCATACAGCGGGTAAAAAGCCTGCAGAGTTAATGCAAGTGTGTATTGTACGTGCTCGTTTTTGTGAGTTGTTAGCAAAAAATGTTGATAAAAGCCAGTCAGGCGAAGCATTTTTAACTGGGCTATTCTCGTTACTGGATGCAATACTTGATCAACCCATGAGCTTACTTGTTGAAAAACTCCCTTTTCCTGATGAAATAAAAACGGCATTATTAGGGGATAAAAACACACTGTATTATATTTTAAATGTTGTTAAAGCATACGAAACAGGGAGCTGGTGGGCACTTGAGCAAGCCGTACTTTTGCTAAATATAGATAGTGCTATACTACCTCCACTTTACCAGCAGTCAGTCGATTGGGCTGACAGTTACAAGAACAATATTTAACGGATAACAGCTTTAATGCGCAATTATAATATGGACTTTATTCGCGGCATTGCCGTGCTTGGCCTAGTTTACATGAATGCTTACGCCTTTGGCCTTTTTGAATACGGATATACCCCTTTAGCTAATCCTCCTGTTAGCGACTCAATTATTCACACCTTTAGCAGCGTGTTTGTAGATGGGCGTTTTAGAACGCTGTTTAGTTTGCTTTTTGGCGCCGGGCTTTACATTCAATGGCAACGTTATAAGTCTGAGGTGCAATTAAAAAGTAGGCTTTATTGGTTAATACTCTTTGGTTTAGCGCATGGTTTTTTACTTTGGGCAGGTGATATTTTATTTGTTTACGGTGTATCTGGCTGGTTTGTTATTAAATATTTAGAGAGTAATAGCAACGTACTTTTAAAAAGAGGGCTTGAATTTATTCTGTTATCGGGTGTAGCTACCGTGCTTGTTATATCTAGCGCACCCGATGAAGTAATTTACCGCGATTCAGCACAGTTTATAGATTTATATAACCCGCACTATATTGATTACTTTATTAGTAACCTCGCTATGAACATGTTAATGCTGATTATAGTGCCAATAATGACAATGTGGATGTGCGTGGGTCTTATGCTCATTGGTATTTATTTATATAAACAAGACGTTTTTAGTAAAGGCTTAACGACTCAGCAATTAATAATTTGCGTTGCAATGACCATTATTTTTTGTGGTGTTAGGCTTTATGCATCACAGCTTAGTGGCAGTTTAGGGTATGGGGTGCAAGAGTTTGTAAATATGTTTGCGGCGCTAGGTATGGCTACGCTGTATATTCATTTAATTGTTAAGTTTTGCAATAACAGGGCACATGTCGGCACGCTTATTCAACAAGCAGGGCGCTTAGCATTTACTTTATATATTAGCCAAACACTCATGCAATTATTGTTATATAAAGTGCTATTTACGCACTGGGTACTCAGTTTTGATCGTATTGATTACTGGTTAGTAGCAACGGGTTTAGTTGTGCTGCAGCTCATATTTACCTTTATATACAGCCGCTATTTTAATCAAGGTCCGCTTGAATATGTATGGCGTAAATTAACGAAAGCAAAAATTAGTGCTTAAACGTCTATAAATAGTAAATTAGGGGCGAAAAAATAGTGTGGGTGGTTTACACTACTCGCCTTAAAAATTACTACGCTATAAGTGCCATGACCGAATTAAAACGTTTAAATAAATTTATTAGTGAAACAGGATTTTGTTCACGCCGCGAAGCCGATAAATATATTGAGCAAGGGCGTGTCAGCGTTAATGGCTACTTACCAGAAATGGGCGTAAAAGTAGCCGCTACCGATGTTGTATTAATTGATGGTAAACCGCTTAAAGCGACGCCGAAGCGCGTTTATATTGCTTACAATAAACCCGTTGGCATAACGTGTACTACCGAAAGTAAAATTCAAAGTAACATTATACGAGCGGTAAATTATCCTACACGTATATTCCCAATAGGGCGCTTAGATAGACCGTCTGAAGGGCTTATATTTTTAACTAACGAAGGCGACATCGTTAATAAAATTTTGCGTGCGGGTAATAATCACGAAAAAGAATACGTTGTTACGGTAGATAAACCGCTTAATCGTCAGTTTGTTACAAAAATGGCGAATGGCGTGCCTATTTTAGATACCGTCACTAAAGAATGTAAAGTAACGCAAAGTGGCCCTAAAGAATTTAAAATAGTACTTACCCAAGGTTTGAACCGTCAAATACGCCGTATGTGTGAGTATTTAGGCTACGAAGTGGTAACCTTAAAACGTACGCGCATAATGAACGTAACACTTAAAGGTTTAAAAGTAGGGCAGTGGCGTCATTTATCAGATATTGAAATGGCGCAAATAAACGACTCAATTTCTGATTCTGGTAAAACCCAAGAGCACTCGCTTGATACTAATAAACAATCAGAAAATAATACACCTTTAGCGCCTAAAAAACGCGATTTTCAGGGCGAAAACCCACGCCGATTTAACAACGGCGATCTAAATGCTGAGCGCAGTACTGAACGCAATAAAAATCGTAACTCTCAACGTACTAATGCTAGCGACGAACGCAAAAATGAGCGCAGTAACGCGCCTTATCAAAAGCGTTCTACTACATATGTGGGTAAGCCAAAAAGCATTAAAGAAAACAAATCGTCTAATGCTAAACCAGACGCAAAACCAAGCTCGGATCGTATACTCAGCTTAAAAAAATAATGTGCAGCTAAGTGGTAATACTCACTACCACTGTATTTCTTGTACTATATTGCCCAGTGGGCTTTTAACGCCCACTAAATTTACGTTGTTATTTTGCAAATTCACCAGCTTACTCTTATCTAAATACCATCTAAAACTGTGTTTCCTGTAGCTTTTTAAGTCAAGCACAGTCAGCTTTGAGCAACTGTATTCATAATCAGTTGGGCAAGTGGCTACTTCAAGTAATTGATATTCTTGCTGCCATATATTATCGCTGTATTTATTGGCCAGTAACTTTACTGAAGTGCATACCGACGTCCACAACCATATGTAAATTAAAATAGGTAAACCGATTGGTATAAATACTGAGCGGAACTTCCCGTGTTCAACAATATAATCTTTAACAGTATGTTTAAATTCAAAGTTATTATTATATTTTTTATATAAGTGCCTAAATAAAATTACTGACAATACTATCGTCATTATAGGAAATAGCGTAAATGTTAAAGTGTCGTATATACCGTTGGGGATAAAAGCGGGATCGGTTTGTTCATCCCATGTAAGCAAAAACAGTGGGGGAGCCGTTGTTAAAAATAACAGAGCGCTATTGAATAGTTGTTTAAAGGTCACCGGTTATCCGCTCATAAAGTATTGCTTTGTATAAAGCCTCAATTAGCGCTTAATGTTTAACTCTTAAATGCTAAAGCCAATATAAAATAAGAGTATACCTAAATAAATCGCAATCGCCGATAATGAATTTTTAGAGCGCAGGCGCTTAACTAAGTCTCTTGTGCCATCAATCATGCCGGAAACTACCAGCAATAAGCCCCCTGTAAATCGATAGTTGTTTAAGTTTACGTTACCATTTTCGTCGGTTATAAAACGTAAATAGCCACAGAGTATAAAAATACTGCCTGCTATAAGTATTATTAACTTAAATTTTTCCAATGCTATACCTTTATACTAAATACAAAAAATGCCATAACCGGATAGGTTATGGCATTTAACTATAAGGTATCTATAGAGCAAGCTGCAATAATATTTACTTAACCTGAGCTTTGGTTAAAAGGTTATGCACTTCAGACTTGAATCTGCCATCTATTAAAACAGCAGATATCTAGCGTTCAGATTACTTAGCAAACCCACCTAGAGGTTTAAGCAAGAGTGGCGATAGAGCTGCGTGTTTATCTGTAAGCTCTTTTGGTAAATCGCCTAAATGCACCATACGTGTTGGTGTTGCTGCAGCAATCCAACGCTCTGCATGGTCATCCCAGTTTTGAATGTGGATATGCGACGCTTCTAAGTCTCTAAAACGCTCATAAACCATAATGTCGCCATCATCAGACATATAATATTGGTAGTTTAGTGTACCTGGCTCTGTTTTTGCGCGCTCTACTTGTGAGTTCATTACTTCACGGAAGGCGTCTAATTGGCCTGGATTTAGCTTAGCTTCAACAATCCAGCCAAAGTTATTAAATGTTGTATCGCCGTCTTTTTCAATTTGACTTGTTTGCTCTTCTTCGCGAGAAAAACCACCAAAGGGTTTAAGCCATAATGGGCTTAGAGCAGCATGGCGTTTACGAACATCATCAGGTAGGTCACCTAAATGCATCATGCGTGTTGGAGCCGCAGCTGCCATCCAGCGCTCTGCGTGGTCATCCCAATTTTCAATATGCTCGTGTGAAGAGTTTGCATCAGCAAAGCGCTCATAAACTAAAATATCACCCGCATCAGACATATAGTACTGATAATTTTTAGTGCCTACTTCTTTAAGAGCACGATTAACTTGCGAATTCATTACCGCTTTAAAGTTTTCAAGTTCACCAGCGTTAAGCTTTGCTTCTTGTATCTCTCATTGATAAATGATTAGCTATCATTTATCACATCGAAGTCAGTGAGCTTGCCTGTGCGTCTAGTATTTAATACTGCTCCGTAGATAAGGCCCTGACTTTCTATTCTCAGAAACTGAATGGTATCCAAGCACACTTTTTTTAAGTAGATGCTGTATGTACAAGGGGAGTAAGTAGAGATGATGTTTATCGGCATTGATATTAGTAAAGAGAAGATTGATTTATCGTGGTTGAGAGACCAGCTTACAAACAAAATTAAAACAAAAGTCTTTAAAAACAAGCGTCAAGACTTTTTAGCAATAGAAAAATGGCTTTTAAATACAACTAAAAGCGCTGCTAATGAGCTCGTTATCACCCTCGAACCAACGGGTGTTTATCATGAAGCACTGATGTATTTTTTATACGAGCAAGGCTTTAATATTATTTTAGCGAATCCCGGTAAAGCTAAAAAGTATGCTGACGCTTTAAACATAATTCATAAAACAGACAAATCTGATGCAACGATGCTTGCCCATTACGGCTGTGCTAAGCATGCAGTCGTTAATTATTGGCAGCCTGATGCATTAGAAGTTAGAGAGCTTAAAGCCCTTATCCGTCGTTTAGATGCGCTTGAGAGTAACCGGCAACGAGAAGCGAACCGATTAGAAGCAAGTGAATTCAGCAACGTTTCTGCGCGTGTTTGCCAATCTATAAAAGTGAC
>NZ_JADYXE010000057.1:0-26752 GCF_015864465.1 Pseudoalteromonas sp. SWN29 | reverse complement strand
ATTGAATTGACTGTGCCGAATAATTACCGAAATAACTATTCTGTTGGTCACTCAGTTTTCAATTGAGACTCTAATTTGTTTGCCTCGCTACCTAAGTAGGTTGGCTGTTAGAACTCAATCTGTACGAGTGCCCACACAGATGATTGCTTTATATTGTTAAAGAACGTTTTGAGTCGCTTTAGCGTCTCAAGGGATGCGAATAATACACCCTTTATTTTTCGAGTCAACACTTTGTTTTAAACTTTCTTTTTAGAAGATTCAAAACCGAAGTTTTATTTAACTCTCTGAGGTAGTTCGTGCCTCGCTATGCTTCGGCGTTTCCCGTCTCAGTGGGGTCGCATTATAGGGAGATCCGAAAACAGATCAACCCTTTTTTTAGATCTTTTTACTGTTCGAACAAAAAGAGAACAAAACAACGTAAAACCATATGAAAACACACCTAAGGTGATGCTTTTTTGTGCTCTTATTTATTATTTAATACAAATATCATTGCTATGTTTGATTTAGACGTTAAGATAGCAAGTTCACAATGTTAAATTAATGTTTATTTCCTGTTTATTGGTAGATCTAAAATGAAATTACCCGATCAAAAATCTTTTATCTTCTCTGTTATTCTTGCTGTAGTTGGTTTTGTTGTTGTTGAGTTTGCTTTAGGCGGCTTAGCTTTAAACCCTGCGTTACTATTTGGTGCTGGTTTATTAATAGGTGCGATTGCTATTGCTGCAATGTCATCTGATGTGACTGAAGAAGCTGAAGTTAAAACAAAAACGCTTTATGTTGGTAACCTTCCTTATCGTGCAAACGAAGGTGTGGTTCGTGCATTATTTGAAGAACAAGGCAAAGTATTCAATGTTCGTTTATTAAAGGATAAGAATACTGGCAAGCGTCGTGGCTTTGGTTTTGTTGAAATGGCGCAAGCTGATGCAGACAATGCAATTGCTAACTTAAACGATAGCGAGTTCCAACAACGTACTTTAAAGGTACGTGAAGCAAAACAAAAACAAGAAGATGATTCTAATGCTCTACGTACTGAGACGGATCAGTCAGTGTAACTAGCTTTACCGCTAGCTTATTGCTAAACACATCAGCCGTTGCATAATATTGCAGCGGCTTTTTTATGTCTGTTAGTTTATTCACACATAAGTTAAGTTCGTTAAGTAAGTAACTAACCCTATTTGCTATCGCTATACCTGAATCAAGTAATTTTACATTCCCTTCAAAATACTGACTCATCGGCCCTGCTAGAATTGGAAAGTGCGTACACCCCAGTACAAGTACATCTATAGTTTTATCTATATGCAGGCCATCTAGTACTTGGCGCAACTTGTTTGTATTTAATGAGTCTGTAAAAAAGTATTGCTCAGCTAAGGCTACTAACTCCACACTGCTATATAGATTAACAACTACATTACGCGCATGTTCAGCAATTAACGTTTTAGTGTATGAACTGGCGATCGTTGCTGGTGTGGCTAATAAGCCAATATGATTTGAACGTGTTAACTCTGCGGCAGGCTTTATTGCTGGCACAACTCCTACAATTGGAATATCTGTCACTTGGCGAACCGCACTAAGTGCAGATGTAGAAGCGGTATTACACGCTATTACAATTAGATCAACGTTAAGAGCGTTAGTTCTGATGAAATGAATAAGTGAGCATAATCGGTTAATGATTGTTTGCTGGGATTGAGCACCATAAGGTAGTAAAGCATTATCCATAAAATAGCTGTACTGAGCATTGGGGATACTTTGCATTATATGCTCAAGTACAGTAGTCCCACCAATACCTGAATCAAAGACCATTATATGCGCTGACAAACTACCGTTCCCACTTTACTTTAAGAACGGCAGTTTGCCATGAGGTATTTATAAAAGAAAGTAGTTTAACTTTGCGTGGTTTCTAAATCAGCAAGATCGTCGGCTGCCGAATTTAACTGATTAAGGTTTTCGAACATAGACTTTGTGTAATCAACAAGCTTATCTATTTGTTCCTGATCTTGATTTAACCATTGTAGAATGCCACCTAGTTGGTTCTGTAATCCAAGTTCGCCTGCTTTTTCAAAAGCATTTTTGAGATCGTCATTAAAAGGAGCTAAACCCTCTGCTACTTGCTTTTCGGGTGCTGGTTTATATTCTTCATAGCTTTTAACTGTAGCTATTGTTTTTGTTTGGCGTAAATCCATAGAAAAAGCCACCAGCTGATCGCTGTCTAAACTCAGCTCTTGCGCTTGTTCAAATGCTTTATCTAGATCACCACCAAAAAATGTTTTACTTAAATCTTGTAAATCTTCCATCATCGCATTAATAGCTTCTTGCTCTTGCTCATTTAAGTCACCATTTACCGACATCGAAAATGATACCTGTCGAGATTGCGATGATGAGCTTGCGAACGACTCGCTATTACTGTTTTGCTGATAGCCGCTTGCCGACTGAGATTCAAATGCATCTGCAAAGCTAATACTTACCTCGTCACCTTCTGCGGTGGTAAATTTATACTCTGCATTACTCGTCATACTGACATATTGAGCCTGGCTTATATTTACGCTGGCAGGTTGTGGGTTAAATAACGACTCTTCAAACTTATCGAGCCCATTGTAAATTCCCTCTTTGGACTTATTAATCCCCTCTTCCATGTCATCATTAAATACGCCTGTACCTTTGAGTTCATCAACTGCGTCGTCAATCCCTATTTGGACTCCTTTGCGCGCATCGCCTAGCATATCTTTGAGCTTTTCGTCATCAGCGCCGTTAGCTTTTGCTTTGTTAACAGCACTACTTACAAAATCGAGTACGTTTTTTACTATTTCATCAAAATCAAAGAGTGGTTTATCTGCTTTTTTTTCTGCGATAGGCAATCCAAGTTGCTCAGCCATTTTATCGCCAAGCACCTTTGCGGCCAACTCTCGGCCTCGTTGTTGATAGCTATCTTGAGGAGACGTAATTGTAGGTTGCTGTATATCAGCTTTATTATTAAATTTATTGATATTGTTGTTTGGCGTAAAGCCATAATTACCTATTTTCATGATTCGTCTCCTAAGCGTGCGTAGTTTATTATCGGCTATAACAATAAGAACTAAAGTACAATGTTCAATAAAACAGCATAAATGCTAGCCAAAACTAGACAAATACGCAGCGCTCCCTACAATAGCGCCGATAAACAGATCTTAGAGAAGGTAGTAGCGTTAATGGCAGTTATTAAAATAGATACCACACAGTACCAAACGCAGTTAAGTGAAAAAGAGCAGCGTATTAGTGCGCAGTTTCAACGTTTTGGTGTGGAGCAACTAGAAGTATTTAGCTCAGAGCCAACTAACTACCGCCAACGTGCTGAATTTAGAGTATGGCACGACGGTGACGATCTGTTTCACATTATGTTTGATCAACAAACAAAAGAAAAAATCCGTGTTGATACATTTGACCCTGCAGCGCCTCTAGTAGGTGAAATAATGCAGGTGATGATTGAAAGCCTCAAGCCTTGCGAGATATTACGTCGTAAGTTATTTCAAATTGATTACTTATCAACGCTAAGCGGTGAAATTTTAGTAAGCTTGCTTTATCACAAACCACTTGATGAAGAGTGGCTAAGTGAAATTAAAGCACTTAAGGAAAAGCTAAGCAGTAAATACAAAATTGACTTTATAGGCCGTGCTCGCAAACAAAAAGAAGTGCTGGGTGAAGACTTTGTAACTGAGTATTTAACTGTTAATGGCCAAGAGCTTATTTACCAACAAGTAGAAAATAGCTTTACTCAGCCTAATGCAAAAGTAAATATTAATATGCTGGAGTGGGCGCAAGACTTATGTAAGCCACTAAAAAATGATTTATTAGAACTGTATTGCGGTAACGGTAACTTTTCAATTGCGTTAGCGGGTTCTTTTAATAAAGTATTAGCGACGGAAATATCAAAATCATCTGTTCACTCAGCTCAATACAACATTGCTAAAAATAACGTAGAGAACTTAGATATTATTCGTATGTCGAGCGAAGAGTTTACCCAAGCAATGAATGGCGAGCGTACTTTTTCTCGTTTAGACGGGATTGACCTTAAAAGCTATGACTGCCAAACCATATTGGTTGATCCACCGCGCGCCGGCATGGATGAATTAACGTGTGACCTTGTGGCTAACTACGAAAGCATAATTTATATATCGTGTAATCCAGAAACCCTTGAGCGTGACCTTGATCACTTAACACGTACGCACAACGTTAAGCGCTTTGCTATATTTGATCAGTTCCCTTATACGCATCACATTGAGTCGGGTGTTTTCTTACAGCGTAAATAATAAATATGCTCAGTAAACGTTACCCATAAAAAAAGCTCCTTATAGGAGCTTTTTTAGTTTTAGCTAAACTTACTTATTAGCTAAGTAATTAATCAGTTTGCTAATATCTTCTGGTTCAGTAATACCCGACTCACGACCTAGGTTTAATTTATACTTACCATTTACAATAAAGGTAGGTACGCCACGTAGTGCGCCTTTTTCTTTAAAGTAGTCCTGATCACGTTTCATTTTAGAGCTTAGCGTACGTACCGAGAAGCTTTTGAAAAGTTTATCAAACTTATCGCCATCAACGCCCTGTGCTACAAATATGTCTTTTACATCTGCAAGCTCATTAAATTTAGCGCGTTTGGTATGAATGTGGTTAAAGATTGCAGAAATAATCTGATCTTTTTGTGGAAGCACTTCTGCAGTAGCAAGTGCCTGGCTCATCATCTGTTGATTTTCTGGGTCGCGTACACCTACGAAATCAACATGGCTCTTTTTAAATTTAACGTTTTTATCAAGCTTAGGCTTAAACTCACCAATTACTGCTTCCATGTTGTTACATGCAGGGCAGTAAAATGAGAAAAACTCTTTAATTTCAGGCTTTTTAGTTGCGCGCTCAGAAACCACATCGTAATGCACGCCTTCTTCATACGTTGCTGCAAAGCTTGTTGCCGCCATAGGAAGTAGTACTGCAAGCAAACCTGCTTTAACTAATTTAATCATTATTATGCTCCGAAATTTATAGTGCTAATAAAAATGCAACTAACTCATCAAGTTCTTTTTGATTTTTGATGGTGTTGAGGTTTATTTTATATTTGTCGTTAACAATAAAAGTAGGAACGCCCGTTAAGGCACCTAATTTTGAATATTTGTTTTGATTATCTTGTAATGCTTGCTCAGCAGCAATTACTGGCATGCTTGCCATGTCTTGATCGAACGTTGCGCTATCAATACCATTTACTTCAAGTAGTTTTTTAACGTCTTTCATTTCAGTTAAAGGTGCACGTTGAACATGAATACTTTTAAAAATTTGATCGCTAATGCTCTGTGCCTGACCATGCTGTTTAGCAATTAAATAAGCAAAGCTTAAATTACTTTGAGCTTGCGGCGACACACCACCTAAAAAGTTAACGTGGTTTTTAATAAACTTGGCGCCTTCTGGCAGACCTTGTTCAATTGCTTTTGCTACTGGTTCAAACTTAAAACAATGTGGGCAATAATATGAGAAAAATTCAGTTACTTGCGGTGATGCACTTTTATCCACATCAATAACGGTGTATTGATTATCAACTTCAAACTGCGCAGCAAATGCTGCAAATGGTAAACATAAAAGTAATAAACTCAGTTTTAATTTTTTAAGCATTGGTATCTCGTTGTACTTGTCTTTAAATAAAATATTACGGCAATAATTTTAACGGTGCTTCTTGCAGTGCTGCAAGTTGCTCCTTCAGTGCTAAAATTTGTTGCTCCCAGTATTTGTCATCAGCAAACCATGTAAAGTTCCGCACAAAGGCAGGATCGCTCCATCGTTTAGCTACCCATCCCATGTAATGGATAATACGCATTGCTCGCAGCGGTTCAATTAATTTGAGTTGAGAGTGATCAAAATCACAAAACTCTTCATACGCATTCACAAGGGTGTCTAACTGTAACAGTTGCGTCGCTCTATCGCCACTGAGCATCATCCATAAATCTTGTATTGCAGGCCCTTGGCGGCTGTCATCTAAATCAACAAACATTAGTGCATCGCCTGCCCACAAAATATTACCAACGTGGCAGTCACCATGTAAGCGAATACTTTGCACATCTTTATACTGTTTTTGCGCCTGCTCTATCACTAAATCTAAAATAGTATAAAAAGCAGTATTTATTCCCATCGGCACTAAGTTACTTTTTTGTAGATGAACTTTGGCTGTATGCAAATACTCATCGCAGGTAACTGTTGGTCTGTAAGTAAAAGGTTTTGTTTTAGCTACTTGGTGCATACGGCCAATTAAACGCCCCATTACATCAAGCTGATCTAAATTATCTACCTCAAATAAACGCCCGCCTACACTTGGAAACAACACAAACAAATACCCTTCGTGTTCAAACAAGCTTTGCCCATTATATAAAATAGGGGCTACAACAGGCACTTCTGCTTCTGCTAGTTCAAATGCAAAATCATGTTCTTCTTGAATTTGCTCCCTACTCCAACGCTCTGGTCGATAAAACTTCACTACGTAACGCAGACCATCATCGGCTTTAAATTGGTACACTCTGTTTTCATAGCTATTGAGCGCCAATAAACCTGACTCGGCGTACACACCTACGCTTTCTATTGCATCGAGTATTAGGTCGGGTGTTAAATCAATAAAACTAAATTTACTCATACTCTTCTTATATAAAATAAAAGCGGGTTATATACCCGCTTTTGTTAATTGCTATACCAGCCTACCATAAAGGCAGATTGTTATTACCGCGCTTTAAAAAAGTTACTTGGCTGCGATATTGTTTCATCTGGCTCACTAACCGGCGAAAGCACAAAGTTAAACTCTGTCATTGGCGCTTTTAAATCATAAGGGTCCATTACAAGTGACAATGGTACATTATGAGATTCGCCTGCTTGCACAGTAAATGATTGCTTCCCTATGTACTTAAAGTTATCTAAACCTTGCACTTTAATATTAAAGGTTTGCTCGTACTGCGCTTTATTAATTACCTTTAACGTATACGTGTTCTCTACCAAACCATCAAAATCGACACGATATAATTGGTTTCGGTCACGAATAATATCAAAGTCCATTGTTTTACGCAGTGCTATATTAGCGACAAGCGCTCCGGTAAGCACAACAAGTATGACCGTGTAACCGATGATTTTAGCTCGCAGTGGATTCGTTTTATTTTCTGGCGTTTCGAGATTTCGCTCAGTCGTATATGAAATAAGTCCACGCGGGTATTCCATTTTGTCCATTACGCCATCACATGCATCAATACATGCACCACAGTTAATACACTCAGCTTGTAGCCCGTTTCTAATATCAATACCGGTTGGGCATACTTGAACACACAAATTACAGTCTATACAATCGCCCAGCTCTAAATCTTTATGGTCTACTTTACGTGAGCGCGGACCACGGCTTTCACCACGGCTTTCATCGTACGTTACTGTGTATGTGTCTTTATCAAACATAGCTGATTGAAAACGTGAGTAAGGACAAATGTGTAAACACATAATTTCTCGCATCCAACCTGCGTTGCCATAGGTACATGCTGCAAAGAATATAATGCTTACTAGTGCATAACCACCTACATTAAAAGTGACAAAATCAGGAAGTAATTCTCTTATAGGCGTAAAGTAACCCACAAAAGAAATAGCCGTATACAACGAAAACAATACCCAACTAGTATGCTTTGCTGTTTTTCGCCAAAGCTTATCAAAGTTCATAGGGCGTTGATCGAGCTTTTTACGCTGATTAGCCGTGCCTTCAAACTTTTCTTCGAACCAAATAAAAATAAAGGTCCATACAGTTTGCGGACAGGTATAGCCACACCACACCCGTCCATAGAAGGTGGTCACTAAAAACAGCGCAAATGCTGCCAGCATGAAGATAAACGCTAATATGGTGAAATCTTGAGGCCATAGCGTTAAACCAAAAATATTGTATTTTTGACCAATTAGATCAAACAGCACAGCTTGCTGGCCGTTAAAATTAATCCAAGGTAGTAACATAAACGCAAGTAGGCCTAAAAAGCCAATGCGCTGCCTAAGTAATTGATGCAGGCCTTTTACAGCACGCACATAAATACGATTTCGGGGATTGAACCTATCATCTTGACGGCTTAAATCCGGTTTTTGGATTTTCACCTCTACAGGGATATTCTTTACTTTAATTTGCTTGTCCATCGAAGTTCCTCAACGCCGCTTGGAAATAAAAACCCAGCAATACTCAAGTACTCTATAGTTAAAGTTAGCAAGTTACTTGCTAGGCATATTTACTTTAATAAATTGCCATCTCGAATACTTTCAGATATTTCAGAAATATCTGACTGCTGTTAACCATTATAACAATGTTGGTTAAAATTACTGGCATAGATTGCTAATAATTTATTCATCCCAGTTACTTGCTTTTAAAGTGCAGTTTATTACACTGCATGGTAATTCAACCCTACTTAGATCAAGGTTTACGTATCCATGAAAAAATTTATTATTTTGGTAGTTGTGATCCTTGCCTTTTTTACTATCGACCATCCTCTTATAAAAGAACCTCGAGAAAAGTTATTAGGTGAAGGCATTGGCTTTTTAAGTGATGCGAGTAAGGTTAATAGAAGCCCTGCTGCCAATATGGCTAAAAATAGAATAAGCTCGCAGTTAAAGCTTTCTGAATCTGAGGGTGAGTACGTAGAAAAAACGTTTACAACTGATGACTCTGTTCAGTTATTTCACTTACGCTATTGTCGTGAACGTGACTTAAACCTTTACTTTTATGACGAACGTTTAAATACGGTGTGTAAAATAGTGACTGACGCACTAGAGCAAAAGCGAGCTAAGTAATGGATTTTTCGAATTTAAATAAAAAAGCAAGCGACTCATTTCATAAACAGCGCAACATGCTTAAACAATTAGCACAAGGCAAAACGTTAAAGTGTGAGAAATGTAATGGAGTTTTAACACTTGATTTAGCCACCAGCGAGCCTGGTAAAGGTATGGTAAAGTGCAAGCAAGGCTGTACTGATATTGTATTAGAACTAAGCGCTTAGATTATCTAAGCGCTTAAGCTAAAACTATTCGTCCCAGCTGTCATCAGTTATTAAACCACTGTTAATGGCAACAACTTCTATGAGCTCCGCAAAGCCTAGTGCAAAGTCACCCATTGATTCATATTGATACTGACATAAGGCTTCTTTAGTCATACTATTTTGCTGAGCAATCTGAGTAATTGCTTGCTGATCAAGAGCAAAAAAGCTCAGTGTACTTAATGCACTCTCTAATGCTTCTTTAAATTCAGCATCTAACTCAGGTGCATTTAAAAGTGGCTCTGCATATGCTTTAGTAGCCACTAAAAAGCCTTCGCTCCATGGTTTACAAAACTCAAGAGTAAACTCAACGGGTAATTTGTATCCTGTTTCAAATACTTGCTCACTAATTTTATGGTATAGCGCCATAAACAAAAAAAGCATTTCTTCATCTAAATCATTGGCTGTGCTTGGTAATATCTGCTCAAGCCACTCGTGCACATCTAATGGGGTGGGCGAACAAATAACACCAAATAAATAGCCTTGGCTTTGCTCAAGGGTCATTGCTTTAGATTGGGTATTTAAAAATGTGCTGAGCTGCTTTGCTTGCAGCTCAGTAAATTGGGGTATTTGCATTAAAACTCTTTATATTCAAACATTAAAAGTTGAGCGGATAACGACCTTGGCTATCTGGTCGGCCTAAAAATTTAACCGCATCATGTACATCTTTAGGTAAGCTCGCATCTGGTTTTACATACCCTGCCACACTAAAGTCGAAATTAGCTTTAAGTGTAGCATCTGCTTCAAGGCCAAGCGTATTATCTGGGTCAATTAATATTGCCACGTCGCCCGACTTACAGCTTAACTTGCCAGCCAGAGGACCAATATTAAACCACCCATTTAAGCCTTGTGCGTCAATATTAGGGCTCGCTATTTCACCTTTTAATGAATCACAATAAGGTGCGCCTGAGCTGTATTCATTAAGCTCTAAAATTACGCGCCCCTTTGCGGTTACAGGTAGGGGTAGTTGTACGCGTTGCATTGCACGATCTACTGTTGAACGTACTAAGGCGTCAGTTACTTTAACTTTTTTATTAAAAAGCCCATAGCTTACATCTGCGTATCCCGAAATATCAGTGCGCTCTCGTGCATTACCAAACTTTATATTCGCATTTAACTTGCCTGTAAATAACTGCCAGCCAGCAATATCCCAGCGCACATTATTTAACTGCTCGCCATCAAAGCGAACTTGCATCATTTGACCTTGCCAAACAGTACCTACAGTTTGGCCAACTTTTAGCTGCTTTGGTAAGTATGGCTTTGCTACATCAAGCGCAATAGTTGCTGGTAATTTAATAATACAAAACACAATAAAACTAATTAAAAAGACAGCCGATAACGTTATTATTTTTTTCATTAATTAATTCTCTAATACTAAACGGCTTACACGCACATAGCCTGATTTATCATCGCGGCTTAAATCTAAGTTTTCGATTTTTAAACCATGCTGATTTACTAGCTCATCTAGCCACTCTATTAATTGATTGAACTCTACAGAGTCGAGCGTTAAACGAAGTGACCCCGTACTAGGCTGCATTTTACTAATATTTATTTGATAGCGACCACGTGTAGAATTAACAACTTGGCTTAAGTTTGTATTACTCGCCACACTCGTGTTGCCTGCGGCTTTTAGTTTTACAATACTTTCGTCAACCCAAGCTAATAGCTCTTGTTGTTTTATTTGAGATTGCTGTGCTTTTTCTATCGCATTATTTAATGGTCTAAATATTCCCATTACTAAAATAAAAATAATAAACACACCACCAGCAACCATTACTAACTGCTGTTCTTGCTCTTTAAGCGAACGCCATTGTTGCATTAACTGCTTTTTCATACTGCACCTCGCAGTTTAATTTCGCCAACGACATAATCACCGTCATTATTTAAAGAACCTTGCTCAACCGTTAAACCTTGTTTTTCAAGTATGATTTTTACTTTACCAAAGGTTTGGAAGTCTTTAGCGCGTGCACGAATACGTAACTCATTGCGACGCTTGTCATAACGAAGTGTTTCAGGTGTAAATTCGCTCACTTGCGAAAATACATCAACCAAGTTAGTTGTTAAGTCTAAAAAGCCTGACTCACTTGAGCCTCGCACTTTATCTAATGCGCCTCTAATTTGGCTTTTAATTAAATGAGGACGAACTTTAGTTCCCGGAAATGCTTTTTGATATCTGTCGACTACTTGAGCTTTAGCTACTTCTACTTGTGTATTAAGTTGATGCAACTCAATCGCTTTTATTGTAATAGTAGCGGCCAATGCAACACTTGCTATAATTGCGGCGCCTTTCCAGTAACCCCACCATAAAGCGCTTTGTTTTTTAAGCTGATACATACCTTGGCGTAAGTTGAACTTAACGCTATCTAGCTGCTTTGCAAATAATGCTAAAGGAAGGTCGTACTCACTCGTTTGGGCTTGTAAGTTAACGCTTTCAGGAAACTGATTAGCTGGGCTAAAATGTTTAATATCAGGATTACCCATGGCTGTTAAATAGCCATTTAACCAACTAGATTCAACCGCACTAATATGCCATTCTCCTTGCTTAAATAACCATTGGTTATTGAGCTCAATTGCAGTTACTGCGCCCTCCTCTGCTATTGGTAACAACAAAGCATCGGGTAATATTCTGTATACTGATAAATTATGCTCAGTAAATAATGCGAGCCATTGTTCAAACCATTCACGGTCAGTCATCGCTACACGTATTGCATGTTGCTCTCCAAGCATTGTCGGCTGCGCTACAGCTATAAACAGTTCATCTACGTCACATGCTATATCTTCTTCGAGCATATACGGCAGTGCTTGCTCGAGCTTACGATTCCATTTTGTTGGCAAAGCAACCGTTTTTAATTGCACTTGATCACTTGGTAATAACACGACCACTTCTCGGGTAAGTGCTTTTTCGCTTAACTCACTTAAATGCTCTGCATTTGGTAACTCGCCACTGGCTATTATTTCTTGTTCTTGTGGTGAGTAAATTAACCAATTAAGCAATTCTTGCTCGGTTTGACCCGTGCGGATCAACAGTATTTCTGTCACTGTACGCCTCCAAATTTTCGCGCCAGTATCGTTACGTCGCCGTCTTTAGCGTGCAGTAATGTGGTCATCGAAAAACGCAGGTCGACAAAATTTGCCTGCGTTTGTAATTTAAAATATTCGCTTTTAATACTAAATAAACTTTTTACTGCGTCAGTATTAGTGCCGCCTTGCTGCTTAACCTGTTCAAAAAATTCATCAATGGTGTCAAAGCCAGTTTGCGGCCTGGCACCTATCACCGCTTCTGCACCAGATAAGCTCAAACTTTCTATTAAGGCACTGAGTATAAGTGCTTGCTCTGGTACTAATGTATTTACATTTATAGATAAAAGCGTACTGCCGGGTATTACACATACATATGGCAGTACTTTTTCCATCACTAATGGATTAAAGCCCTTAACTAAACGTAGCTCCGATGTTGATGCAAATAAACTATTGGCTGTCATGTACGGAAAATCTCGTGATAAATACTCGTCTTCCTCTGCACCTGAGCGATACGTTATGCTGTCCTCGTCAAGCCAATCGAATACGCTATCTGCCATTGTCTCTTCTGATTCATCAGCAGGTAAGTCATCAATATTTTCAAGTAATGCAAATAGTGCTTTGTGCGCAGGGTTTGTTTTACTCGCGCTGTTTGTATCTGGTGCTATGGCTAAAGCATTTAAATTTAAACATGCTTGTAAGTCAGTAATTTTGCCACTCAATGTACCGTTATCAACAGGATATGAAGCATCACCTTGGGTTGCCCATATTTGGTCGAGCGTTGTCTTATCGGCATCATCTTTTTTACTTTGTATAAGCCCTTTAATAGCAAGTTCTTCTGCACCATAGGCATACCACTTAGCTTGTTGATGACCTTGTAAATTAGTACTTTTTTGCACTTGCACCATTAAATTAGCGCTCATCTCTACCGCCAAAATAGCAGCCAACGCCACAATAAATAAAACAATAACAAGTGCTGCGCCGCGCGATGATTGTTGCTTAACCATTATTCACGCTCGTATCTTGTGTTGTGCTTGGTGGAGCAACAACCTTGCCCTGCCCTGGTACTAAAAATACTCGACGAATCGGTTCTGCTTTTATTTGTTGTAACGTAACAGCAACTGCTTTAGGAAGCGCTTTAATCTCCCATTGCTCTTGCCATTCGTTTTTATCATCTAAAAACTCAAACTTAAGTTCTTCAATATTCTCCAGTACGCGCTGTACGCGTGGTTCCATATTATCAAGCTGATCAACATATACTCTGTAAATACGCTCAAGGTTATCGTCTATCACTCTATAACCAACAGCTTGTAGCTCAGAGCGTGGTAATAAGTTTATTGGATTTATCCAACCATCTCGTACAAACGCGATACCATCGTATTGGCTTTCTAAAACGTAACGACCCGCGAGTAAGTATTGTTCTTGAACATCGCCAGACTCATTACGAACAGCTCGTTTGGTCATTTGGCTAAAATCTTGATCCATTAACCTAAAGGTAGTTTGCAACCCATTTAACTCAGCAATTTTTTCATCGGAGGCATCTTTAGTTCTTGTTGTCGTCTCGAGTATTTGATGAGTAGCAATAATAACAAAAGCTAAAATACCCAGAGCAACCATAACTTCAAGTAATGTAAACCCGCGCTGCTTCACTTACTTTTTGCCTTTATTTAAATACGTTGATAATTCATATGCCGAATGCTCATACTTTTCATCCGTAAAAACATTGATTGTTAGCTTAACAAAGCTCTTATCAGCGGTAGCGGTTACTTCTTGTTGCCAAAACCATTCAACGCCGCCCATTACTTCACTGCCTTTAAGGTTATTTTTACCTTGCCACTGTTCACCTTTAGTACGTTGTTCAATAATAACGTTTTCGGCGACCCACGATGCATAGGTTTGCTCCTCAATAGTGGTTAAGTGATGTATATGCTCGCTTGTTGCTTGCATTGCCGCTATACCCGCCATGGCGCAAATACTTAATGCGACAAGCACTTCTAATAAGGTAAACCCTTTAGTGCGCTTCATTATTCTGGCTCTCGGCGAAAGTTAATGGGGGCTGTAAATTCACCTTCAATGAAATACACAGGCTCGCTTTGATCTTTTAACTCTAATATAAGTTGAAACGCGCTTACCTCACCTGATGACAAAATAAGTACTTGTGGGATTTTCAGCTTTTTAAGCTCAAGTAAACTGTCTTCATCGCCACCACTCATAAGCTCACGCCAGTTAGATTGCTCTAAGAGGTTATCTTGTGCCCACGCTAAATCTTCTAAATTAAGAGTGAGCTTTAACCTTTCATCTAACTCGATTGGTTTAAAAAGATCTTCACGGTCAAAGGTAATCCACTTTTCACCATCGAAAACTAAATACTCTAGCGTGTTGTCCTCTACTAATAACCCCAATTCAACTTGGTTTAAAATGGCAAATTCTGATGCCATATTAATGGTGGTATGCAGCCTGAGTGCTTGAGTATCTAATTCTTCCTCAGCACCGCCTTCTAAGCTGTATACCACCATTTTGGTGGCAAAAGCGATGATCACTAATACCACTAAAATTTCTATTAAACTAAAGCCGCTGCTTTTTGCATGGCGCTGCTTAAGGCTTGCTTTCATAGCAAGCCTCTAGCATTAACATGTTCATACAAAGCAGTGTACTTAAGCATTATTGTTTTTCTTCGTCCCAGTTACCGATATCGTCATCAGTACCTACTTCACCATCTGGGCCCATAGAAAAAATATCAAACTTGCCAATTTCACCTGGGCTAATTAACTGATAAGTATTACCCCAAGGATCCTCTGGTAGTTCATTAATAAAACCACCGTCAGGGAAACGCTTTGGAACCGGTTCAATACTTGTTTGAGTAACTAGCGCTTCAAGACCTTGCTCTGTGCTTGGGTAACTCTTATTTTTAAGCTTGTATAAGCTCATTGCATCTTCTAATTGCTGGATATCTAGATGTGCTTTATCAATAGCAGCCTCTTCTTGCTGACCCATAATGTTAGGTGCCACAATTGACATAATCATCCCGATGATAACCAGTACCACCATCACTTCTAGTAAAGAAAAACCTGATTGTTTATTCACGTAATTACCTCATTATTCTAAAAACACTAAGTAAAAATGGTTTAGGTAAAACCATTAATATATTTAAAAATTATTTTAACTTAAAGTCCAACAGCTTTATTCATCGCCATTATTGGCTGTAATATTGCCATTACTATAAATAATACAATAACCGCCATTGAGGCGATCATCGCAGGCTCTAGTAGTTTAAGCGATACATTAACCATGCTCTCAAATTCGCGATCTTGGTTATTTGCAGCACGCTCTAGCATTTGCTCTAGTTCACCTGATTTTTCACCACTTGCTATCATATGCAGCATCATTGGTGGAAACAACTTAGTTTGCTGAAGCGCAGCTCTTAAGCTTGCACCCTCACTCACTCTGTCGGATGCATCTGCAACCGCTTTTTTAATTTTTTCGTTAATTAATACGCCGCCCGAGATACGCATTCCTTCAAGTAATGGTACCGAGCTTGATGATAAAATACTTAAAGTACGCGCAAAACGTGCGGTATTGATACCACGAGCTACTTTACCTATGCCCGGCATATGCAGCACTCGGTCATCCCACCAAAAACGTATTTTTGGCTGTTTAAGTGCATGCTTAATACCAATAGCGATGGCTGTGATGGCTATTAAACTAATAAACCAGTAATTTTGCACAAAATGGCTACCTGCCATTACCCATTCGGTTGTCCAAGGAAGTACTTGTTTAGTTTTTTCAAATGTTTTTAATATTTTGGGTACTACAGTACCCAGTAATACCGACACAATACCAATTGCAAACACCACTAAAATAATAGGATAAACCATTGCTTGCGTTATTTGGCTACGCATATGTTGGCGCTGCTCGGTATAGTCGGCCAAGCGATTAAGTACTTGGTCAAGGTGGCCCGACTTTTCGCCTGCGGCTACCATTGCACGATATAAGTCGTCAAAAACATGAGGAAACTCACTAAGACCATCGGCAAGAGTGTAACCCTCAACCACTTTTGAGCGTACCGACATAAGCATTCGTTTTAAACGTGGCTTTTCGCATTGTTCAGCAACTGCCATAACAGCGCCTTCAACAGGGAGTGCCGATTGAATAAGTGTCGCTAATTGCCTTGTAATTAGTGCTAAATCTGAGGTTGAAATTGTTGGCTTAAAAAAGCTACCCAGTAAAGGTGCTTTTTCGCCTTTAACGTGTTTATCACTTTGCGCCGCAGGGACAACTTCAAGCGGCGTAAGTTTTTGATCACGTAAAGTTTGGCGAATTTGTTTAGCTGTATCGGCCTCTAAAATGCCCTTTTTTTCTTTACCTCGGCCATCTAGGGCACGGTATTCAAATGCCGCCATAATTAACCTTCCTCACGGGTAACACGCAATACTTCTTCAAGTGTTGTTTTACCTGCAAGTACGCGGCTACACCCATCTTGGCGAATACTTGGGCTGCGCTTACGAATGTATTTCTCTACGCTTTGCTCACCTTTACCGTTGTGAATCATTTCGCGTATTGTTTCATCAACTATAAGTAACTCGTGAATACCCGTACGACCACGATAACCATTAAAGTTACACTCTTCACACCCTACTGCTCGGTAGATTGTAGGTTGGCTTTCAAAAGGAGTGCCTAACAGCTGGCATTCATGCTCATCTGCTGTGTGACCTTCTTTACAGGTATTACACAATGTACGTACTAAACGCTGCGATAACACACCGAGTAACGACGATGAAAGCAAGAAGGGTTCAACACCCATATCTTCCATACGTGTAATTGCACCCGATGCGGTATTAGTATGCAGAGTAGACATAACAAGGTGGCCGGTAAGTGACGCTTGAACACCAATTTGCGCAGTTTCAAGGTCGCGTATTTCACCCACCATTACTACATCAGGATCTTGACGTAATATTGCACGTAAACCGCGTGCAAATGTCATATCAACTTTTGCATTAACTTGTGTTTGGCCTATACCTGGAATTTCGTACTCTATCGGATCTTCAACAGTAAGAATATTGCGATCGCGTGAGTTAATTTGACTCATACCAGCATATAGAGTGGTACTTTTACCAGAGCCCGTTGGCCCTGTTACTAAAATAATTCCGTGAGGTTTACTAATTAAATCTGAAAACAATGCACGGTTATCTGCAGTCATACCTAAGTCTTCAAGGTTTAAACGCGCGTTATTTTTATCAAGTAAACGCAGTACCACACGTTCACCAAAGCTCGATGGCATTGTAGATACACGCACATCAACTGCTCGCCCGGCAATACGTAAACTAATACGACCATCTTGTGGGATACGTTTTTCGGCTATATCAAGCTTAGCCATTACTTTAATACGAGATACAAGTAACGATGCGAGTTTACGATTGGGCTTAAGTACTTCTTTAAGTACACCATCTACCCTAAAGCGAATAACAAGCTCTTGCTCGAAGGTTTCGATATGAATATCAGACGCACCTTCTTTAATCGCTTCGCTAAGCATGGCATTAATAAGCTTGATGATTGGTGCGTCATCGTCGCCCGCCAGTAAATCTTCAGTCTGTGGGAGTTCATCAGCAAGAGAGAATAAATCAACCTCGTTACCAATGTCTTCCATCATCTGTTGTGTTTCAGAACTATCTCGCTGGTATGACGCTTCAAGCAATAGCTCAAATTTATCATCAGCTAACTGCTCAAGTGTAAAACCATGGCCAGCGATACGGCGTACTTCTAATAGCACTTCTGCATTTAGCTCACCACGGTAGTAAACTATGCGGTTATCTTTGTTTTTACCAAGTAACACACCAGCGCGTCTTGCATACGAAAACGGCAAACGCTTTGCTGGTAACTCAACTAACACATCACTCGTTAATAGCTCATCCTGATTATGCGTTTGAGGATGAACCACATCTTGGTTTATCTCTTGAATCGCATTAGTCATCTTTACGCTCTTGTGCATTTTGTTTACGTAGAGACTCTTCATACGTAGGAGGAAGTACTAATTCGTCATTCCACTCAGGTAAAATAGGCGTATCAGTCATTGGCATTAATTCAATACCATCTTCTTTTTGCTTAAACTGCTCACCACGAATAAAGTTATATTTATTAAAGCTTAACTTATTCATGCTTACACCATCACGAATAATGGTTGGGCGAATAAACACAATAAGGTTACGCTTACGGCGCGTTGTATTTGTTGATCTAAACAAGTGACCTAAAATAGGGATATCGCCTAATAACGGCACCTTAGAAACACTTTCTTGTACGTCTTCATCTATTAAGCCGCCAAGTACAACCATACCGCCATCATCGGCCATTACCGTTGTTTTAATTGAACGTTTATTTACTGAAATATCAACAGCAGTGGCACCACTTACACTTGATACTTCTTGCTCAATTGTAAGCTGTACTGCAGAGCCATCATTTATCTGTGGTGTAACAACTAGTTTAATACCGACTTCTTGACGCTCAACCGTTTGGAATGGGTTAGCGTTATTACTACCCGTTTGTGAGCCTGTAATTATAGGTACTTCTTGACCCACTAAAATAGATGCTTCTTCGTTATCCATTGTAGTAATAGACGGTGTAGCCAAAATATTTGAATTTGTGTCGGTAGCAACTGCTTGAATAATTGCACCCCAGTCATTTTTAACAACGCCCAGCGCTAAACCATTAATACCGCTTAGTAAGGAAGCTAATGGACCATAGTCACCTTCTGTTGTTTCCGTAAATGGCGTCACTGTACCTGACTCAGTTCCTATTATATTTTTAGTTACGGTTGTATCTTGTGCTTGCTCAGCGGCAACAGCTAATGAACCTACAGGAACAGTAGTACCATTATTAAACTGCAACATACCGCCTTGTTCAGAAATCCACTGCAGGCCTAAATTAACACCATCGCCTTCCATAACTTCAATAATAATGGCTTCAACTAATACTTGCGCTCGGCGAATATCAAGACGTTCAATTACCGACTCTAGTGATCGCATTGTGTCTGGCTGTGCGGTGATAATTAATGAGTTTGAGTCTGGGTGAGACTCTATACTGCTTTCATTATTGCTTCTGCTACGAGTTTTAGTAGTACCGCCTTGTGCATCTTCAACAAGTGACTTACTAACACCCTGCAATACTTTGACCAAATCTTCAGCTTTAGCATAATTTAGGTAAAACACCTTAGTATTACCTTGGCTTTCTAACTCACCATCTAAGCGCTTAATTAGTTCAATAGCACGTGTACGGGCTTGGCCTTCACCGCTTACAATAACGCTATTAGTTCGGCCATCAGCCACAACTTTTGGAATTAAGAATTCAGGTACACTGCCTTTACCGCTGTCTTTATAAATATTATCTACCACAGAGACAACATCATCTGCCGTCGCATATTTAAGCTTAACGATGTCTACACGCTTGTCACCCGCCTGATCAACAGAGCGAATAATCTCAACTAAGCGATTAACCGATGCAGCATGACCTGTTAGCATCATTACGTTAGCCGCATTAAAGTTAGCAACGTGGCCACCATCTTTTTGATCGCTAAATTGACGAACTAGAGGACCAAGCTCCTGCACACTTACATTTTTAACACGTACAACACGTGTAATCATCATATCGCCGCTAGCTTCATTACCTTCGTCAATAAGTGGTACATTTGATTTCTTAGCGTCTGAACTTTTCTCTACTTTAAGAATGCCATTATCCATTTCAACAGCTGAGTAGCCATAAACTTCTAATACATTTAAGAAGAACTGATAATAAAGCGCTTCGTCCATTAACTCATAACTGCGAACATTTACTTTGCCGCGCACGTTAGGGTCAATAATCACCGTTTTATTAAGGTTTTTACCAACAATATTAATAAACTCGTTGATATCAGTTCCTTTAAAGTTAGCAGCATATTCAACAGCAGAAACAGACAAAGAAATACTTGCCGCCAAAAAAAGTGCTGCGTACTTAGCTAACCCTTTTTTAATTTTTTTGAGGTGTAGCACCTGAACCATCGTATTAAAACTCCAAAGCTAAATTATTGCAGACTAAATTGCACATCAATTTGTTCACCATCACGTTCTATAGTGATATTGGCATCTGTACTATTACGCAGCTCATTAATAGCTGACATAGCCTGTTTTAAATCTGTTAATTGATAGCCATTTATAGAAATAGCTAAATCGTTATTTTTTAATCCCATTTGCTTAAACAGTTCAGGCTCTTTACCTGGACTTAAGCGATACCCAATTAGCTCACCGTCATTCATGGCTTGTGAAACACGTATGTAGTCAAATAATTTACCCGGTTCTTCGAGCAGCTCTTCACGTGTTTCTATAATTGCTTCTTTAACATCCGGATCAGCAGTGGCATCTATTTGTAGTTCACTTGGTTCTAACTTTTGCGGACCCATTTCAGCCTCATCACGTGCAGCGAGTACAGGCATAGATACTTTTTTACTAAAATCGAGCCCATCAAGCATTAATGTTTCAAAGCCCCCATTAACACCCAAAATAACACGGTCAGGCAGTATCTGTGCTACTTTAGCTCGCGTGCCCGATACTACTTCTTCAACTAGATAGCTTACTTGCTTACCTTGTGATTCAATAATTGCTATACCTGCTTTATCATCGTTATTAACCGCTACAATACCGGTTAAGTTTATACTTAAGCGCGTTTCTGGCGCATTATTTATAACCTGCGATTGCTTTGCAGTATTATTGTTGTTTGTTACAGTTTTTTTACCAAATAAGAATTGCTCAACAATATGCTGTGCTGAGTTATTACTCGCACCAGATGACTGATTAGCATAATGAGTAGGAGTAAGTAGAGATACGGATGGTTTCGGCCACAAAAGCCAAACAAGTTTTGACAATAAAAATGCAAGATAAACAACAACTAACAGTGTTACTAACGCACTTAACTTAGCATGCGGTAACCGCGTTAAAAATTGTTTTAGTTGTTGGATTTGCTGTTCCATAAATAGTGTTCTTATTTTAATTTACTGCGTTAGCGCGTACCCATAGTACCCTTTCATTTTTCTTTCAACAAGCACACTAATATTAAACTTTGTAAACAGATTAAATTAACTTTACATCTGTGTATAAAAAACAAACGGCTGTTGTAATACCTTCATCCTACGATGATTTCATGATAAATTTTAAGCTATAAAACGTGGGGAACACCTTATGAGTAAAAAAAGTAATGCTAATACTAACTCAGACCATGCGGATGAGTTAAAAGTTCGATTAGATAAATGGTTATGGGCTGCGCGATTTTATAAAACCCGCGCCGTTGCACGTGAAATGGTGCAAGGCGGCAAAGTACATTATAATGGTCAACGTTCGAAAGCGAGTAAAATAGTAGAAGTTGGCGCAAAGGTAAAACTTGCCCAAGGTGTAGATGAAAAGCTGATAACTATACTTTCAGTGCTTGAAAAACGCCAAAGCGCCCCCATTGCACAGACCATGTATCAAGAATCTGATGCGAGTATTGCTAAACGCGAAGAGAACAGCATCGCACGCAAAAATAACAGCTTCTTTGCTCCTCATCCGGATAAAAAACCGGATAAAAAGCAAAGACGCGAACTTTTAAAAATGAAATCAAGTTAGGTATAGCCGCTCATGCAACAAGATTTACTTCACCGTTATTTATTCAACGAACTAGATGTTCGTGGCGAACTCGTGCAAATCGAGAGTGCTTATAATGAAATGATTGCCGACCATAATTATCCAGAGCCTGTTAAAGCATTGCTAGGTGAGTTACTCGTTGCGACCTGCTTACTAACCGCCACATTAAAATTTGAAGGTGAAATTGCTGTACAGCTTCAAGGCGATGGCCCTGTTAAGTATGCAGTTATAAATGGCGATGACAAACAAAACATGCGCGGGATCGCTCGTCTACAAAGTGAAATTACGGGCACAACCGTTAAAGAGCTCATTGGTCAAGGCTATATGGTGATTACTATTACGCCAAATAAAGGTGAGCGTTATCAGGGTATAGTGCCACTAGAGCACGATACCCTTAGTGAATGTATTGAAAGTTACTTTGAGCAGTCAGAGCAATTAAAAACACGCCTTTGGTTTGCAACCGATACAACTGAAGGTAGTGCAAAGGCATGTGGCTTATTTTTACAAGTGCTTCCAGTTGATAAACAAAAATCAATTGAAGACTTTGCACATCTAGAAGCATTAAGTAATACAATTAAAGATGAAGAACTATTACATCTTGATGCTAATACTGTGCTTACACGCTTATATCACGAAGATAACCCTCGTGTATTTGAACCCCAAGCGATTAAATTCAAATGTGGTTGTAGCCGTGATAAAACAATTACGGCTCTTGTTAACATCGGACAACAAGAACTCCTTAACGATGTAGCTGAAAAAGGCTCGGTTAATATTAACTGCCACTATTGTTTAAAAGAATATGTTTTTAACGAGCAAGACATAAAAAGCATTTTCAACTAAATATTCAGCTTCACTTATATATAGTAATTAAAGCCGCAAAATATGCGGTTTTATATTATAAAAAGATGATACCGGTGTCATCTTTTCTGCTAATTTCATGACACCGGTATCATTGAAATTATTCATGTTTTTTCTTAAATATATGTGTTTTTAGGGCCTTTGCGGGCTCGAATATCTTAAAACCTTCTGTTACTATAATTTCAGTTTAAGGGCACTGATAACCCCAGAGCTATCCGTTCAAACTCTCACACATAGTTAGGTATAAACATGACTACAGGCGCTACACGTTTTGTCGATTTAACCGCAGCTGAACTTGTCGAGCATGCGATCCGCCGTGGCGAAGGTACTTTAGCCGCAAATGGTGCTTTTGTTGCAATTACAGGAAAACGAACTGGCCGTTCACCAAAAGATCGTTTTATTGTTCAAGAAGCTACTACTCAAGATGATATTCAATGGGGCAATGTTAATCGCCCGTTTGATGCAGACAAATTTGACGCTTTATGGGCTCGCGTAGAAGCACATGTTCAAAGTAATGACCACTTCACCTCTCACCTAGAAGTTGGCGCAGACCCTGAACATTACCTACCTGTAGTAGTAACTACAGAAACAGCGTGGCATCATATTTTTGCCAAAAACATGTTTATTGAACCACAAGACTATAACGCCTCAAACTTACCACAATGGCAAGTAATGAACGTTCCTTCGTTTGTATGTGAGCCAGAGCGTGATGGCACTAACAGTGATGGCTCCGTTATTATTAACTTTGCAGCGCGCAAAGTATTATTAGCAGGTATGCGTTACGCCGGTGAAATGAAAAAGTCGATGTTTTCTGTACAAAACTTCCTACTTCCAGCAAAAGGTGTATTACCAATGCACTGTTCTGCTAACGTTGGTGAAGCAGGCGATACAGCATTATTCTTTGGTTTATCTGGTACAGGTAAAACAACGCTTTCAGCAGATCCAACTCGCTTTCTAATTGGCGATGATGAACACGGTTGGGCACCTGGCAGCGTATTTAATATTGAAGGCGGTTGCTATGCTAAATGTATCGACCTTTCACAAAAGAATGAACCTGTAATTTGGAACGCAATTCGCTTTGGTACTATTTTAGAAAATGTAGTGTTAGATGAAAAAGGCGTTCCAGATTTTAACGATACGAGCTTAACTCAAAATAGCCGTGCAGCATATCCACTTGAGCATGTTGAAAAACGTAAAGTAGAAAACCGCGCAGGCGAGCCTAAAGCTGTTGTATTTTTAACCTGTGATGTAAGCGGTGTATTACCACCGGTTTCTATACTTAGCGAAGAAGCCGCTGCTTTTCATTTTTTAAGTGGTTACACAGCTAAAGTTGGTTCTACTGAGATTGGTTCAACTAGCGATATTGAATCAACATTTTCGACATGTTTTGGCGCGCCATTCTTCCCACGCCCTGCTGGTGTTTACGCTGAGCTTCTTATGAAGCGTGTACGCGAGTTTGGCGCTAAGGTGTACCTTGTGAATACAGGTTGGACTGGCGGCGCTTACGGCACAGGTAAACGTTTTGATATCCCAACTACTCGTGCAGTAATTGATGCAATCGTATCTGGTAAATTAGCGGGTGTTGAAACTCAGCACATTGATGTTTTAAACCTAGATGTACCGGTAGCAGTTCCAGGTGTAGATACTAATTTACTTAATCCTATTAATACGTGGGAAGATAAAGCTAAGTACAATGAATATGCAGCAAAGCTTGCCGCTGACTTCACTGAGAACTTTGCTAAGTACAACGTATCAGACGATATAAAAAATGCAGGACCTAAAGCTTAAATAAACTTTAATATTGTATTTTAACGCCAGCCCATAGCTGGCGTTTTACTTTTTAATACCTAATTTAATAAGTGCGACAAAATGCCGCACAACTTATATAAAAAACCATATAATATACCGCGTAATTGATCACCTCCTAATGCCCAATAAATCAGCATTACTCATTACGGCTACTTAATTGATGACACCAAAGCTTTCATGGCGAAAAACCTCAAGACGGTTACATTTATACTTAGGGCTCTCGGTAGGCGTATTACTCACTATTATTAGCCTTTCTGGCTCCGTATTAGTTTATTACCCACAAATAGACTCACTGTTAAATCCAATTGATCACACTACTGCCGATACAAAATCACCTAATTGGGATAAAGCATACAGTACGTTAAGGAAAAATTTCCCTGCCAAGCTTGGGCCATGGCGATTAGAAAATACAGGTATGAATTCAATTGTACCCGCACGCTACTACAATCCTATAGAAACAAAAGAGCAAGGTTTTGCTCCCTTAATGGTTTGGCTATCTAGTAATAGCAATGAAGTAATACGCAAAGACTACTGGGGGGAATATCTAGTAACTTGGATGTACAACCTACATTTTTCATTACTAACGGGAACGACAGGCACACTTGTTGTCGGCTATATAGGTGTAGCCTCATTAGTTCTTCTTATTTCTGGATTCTTTGCTTGGCTTCCAAAGTCTGGGCAGTGGGTAAAGTCACTAAAATTTAAGTCTCGTAGCTCTAAAATAGGTTTGCTATACGACTGGCATAAACTAATTGGATTAAGCTTCTGCGCGCCATTATTAGTTCTCACTGTTACAGGTGTTATACTTGCCATACCAAAACAAACTGACCCTATATTAACTACCCTAGTTGGCGATATAAACTCCCCCTTAATAAAGCAAATACAACCCAGTAAACAATCCAGCATCCCCTTATCGCAAGCAATACTTATAGCTCAAAAAACATTGCCCGAAGCACGTTTAGCTTGGATTGAAACACCATCAAACTTAAATACTATTTATAGATTTAGATATCAAACTAGAAACGATCCTTCGTATCGCTTCCCGCATAGCTATATCGAAGTTAATGCATCTACAGGGGAACTAGAGAGCCTGTTTAACATAGATAAGCAAAGCACGGCTAGTAAAGTCAAAAACTGGATACACCCACTGCATGACGGCAGTATTGGCGGAAACATGATAAAAGTTATATGGGTGCTAAGTGGTTTTGGGTCTGCAGCATTGTTTTTTATCGGTGTATATCGATGGTTAGTTAGAACGAGGAGAATATAAAATAAACTTTATACTAATCCGCTTTGTTAAGTGATCTATTTTAGGGCAGGTAAACTTTGTCGATAGTAAGGTAAAAATTCGTTGTTCTTTTCAATTGCTTCTAAGTCGCTCAACCTTCTGTATCTATGCTATCGCAAATCAGAAATTTTTAATGCTATTAGCGTCAGGTTTAATCCATCCAGTTAATTAAGTATTATACGAATTAGTATAATTATTATGTAAGTATATTCACTTATACCAATCTGCTTATGTATGGGGTCTATTTAACGTTAAGGAAATTACACTAGAACTAGGCAAAAATTTTTGTATCTAGTTGTTCTAAATAAAAAATTTTTAACGACGTTATAGTGCAATTTAATTCGGTAAATTGATCAAAGATTTATGCAGGTTGGTATTAGTACACACTAAAAAGGCAGTTAATTACAGATGTAATACGGTAAGTCACATTAATGATCTTAGCACCAAATAGTACGTCATTATTAATTGCTTACTGATGTCTGTAGATGAGGCTATATAACTAGTGGGAACGTCTAATAAGACTACTGAATAGTTAGAGCAAGGGTTTCTTCAATGTGAGGCAGGTACATTTGTGGTAACACCTAAAGGACTAAATAGTCACAGTGCAAATGCTACACTTTTATGCGCGGAGATATTTTATGATTTTAGAGTCGGGAGTCGCTACGCTCGCCCGACCTACGTGCTAGGTGTTGAATGAGTGTGCATTAATTACGCACATTTTACTTTTTTGCAGACGTAAAAAAGCCCGAATCGTTAGATTCGGGCTCTCTACAATTTGAAGTCGGTGCGCTACGCAGTAGGGTGTCATAGTGCCCACAGCGGTGGAGAGTCATAGTGAAAATGCTGCGCACTCATTGCTGAGCGGAGGTTTTTCATGATTTTTGCGTCGGGAGTCGCTACGCTCGCCCGACCTATATGATGGGTGTTGGATGAGTGTACATTAATTGTGCTATTTTTACTTTTCTGCAGACGTAAAAAAGCCCGAATCGTTAAATTCGGGCTTTCTACAATTTGAAGCCTGGTAATGTCCTACTTTCACATAGCAAATGCTACACTATCATCGGCGCTGTTTCGTTTCACTACTGAGTTCGGCATGGAAT
>NZ_JADYXE010000056.1:0-26972 GCF_015864465.1 Pseudoalteromonas sp. SWN29 | reverse complement strand
GGTTTTGATGAGTTAAGGGAAAAAATAATAAGGCTCATTGGTGGGCATGCGTTGCATTTATATAAAATCCAAAAAGTGACCTAGAGGTCTGAGCAATGTCTGTTATAAAGTTCAATCGCTTTATTATTACTGCTTCCTTCAACATATTCAGAAATGATTAGATCAGCGGATGCTGGTGCACTAAGACTTGCGATAACAAGCGCGAGTGGTGTTATTTTTGTTTTAAACATTTATTATTATTCCCGTGTATTAAATCCCAAAATGGGACACCAGTTTAGAGAATAAATGTGACTAAAATAATACAAAAGTGTAAATGTATGTAAAAAAGGCGGTTTGACCGCCTTTTTAAAAAATTTACTTTTTAGCGAGGTATTGTGCGGCTTGCTTAGCAAAGTAGGTTAAAATTCCATCAGCACCTGCGCGTTTAAAGGCAAGTAAAGATTCCATTATTGTCGCTTCTTCAGCCAGCCAACCGTTGTCGATTGCTGCTTTGTGCATTGCATACTCACCGCTTACCTGATATGCAAAAGTAGGTACACCAAATTCGTCTTTCACACGGCGTACAATATCTAGGTAAGGCATGCCAGGTTTCACCATGACCATATCAGCACCCTCTTGTAAGTCTAATGCGACTTCACGTATTGCCTCATCAGAGTTAGCAGGATCCATCTGATAGGTTTTTTTATCGGCGCCTTTTAAGTTTCCAGCAGAGCCTACCGCATCTCTAAATGGGCCGTAGTAGCTAGACGCATATTTAGCAGAGTAGGCCATAATACGAGTATGAATAAATCCATCTGCTTCAAGTGCTTCACGAATTGCAGCAATACGACCATCCATCATATCAGAAGGGGCAACAACGTCGGCACCTGCCTGTGCATGAGAAAGTGCTTGTTTAACTAAAATCTCTGTAGTGACATCGTTAATAACATAGCCTGAATCATCAATGATGCCGTCTTGCCCATGCGTCGTAAATGGGTCGAGTGCTACGTCGGTAATTACACCTAACTCAGGAAAGGCTTCTTTTAAAGCCCTTACGGTACGTTGCGCTAAACCATCATCGTTATATGCTTCTTCGGCAAATAATGATTTTTTATCCGCAGGCGTTACCGGGAAAATAGCTATTGCCGGAACTCCAAGTTCGACCAACTCTTTAGCTTCAATGAGTAGCAAATCTATCGATAAGCGTTCAATACCTGGCATTGATTCAATTGCTTCGCGACGATCTTTACCATCAAGTACAAATACAGGGTAAATTAAATCGTTTACGCTAAGTTGGTTTTCGGCCATTAAGCGGCGAGAAAAATCGCTGCGACGCATTCTGCGCATGCGAGTATACGGGAAAAGGTCTAATCCTGATTGGGCCATATTAATATGCTCCTACTGTGGTAATGGAAAAGTGATTACTTGATTACGGCCATGCTGCTTTGCGTAATAAAGCGCTTTGTCGGCGCACTCAGTAAATATTTGAGGATTGCTAACGTCATCAGCAATACTGGTGTATATACCTGCGCTAATTGTAAATTGAATATTGTTATTGGCAACCGTTACAGTGCTTGCTGAGATAGCAGATCGTATTTTTTCTGCTATATCTTGTGCACCTTCATTGGGGGTATTAGGTAATAACACCACAAATTCTTCACCGCCGTAACGGGCAACTTCATCGAGTGGGCGCTTTAAATGATCTTTTATAAGGTCAGATACAGCTTTAATAACTTGGTCGCCAATAATATGTCCGTATGTATCGTTGATGGCTTTAAATCGGTCTATATCTAACATAACAATGCTAAGCGGTGTTTGTTCTCGACGAGAGCGACGCAGCTCCATTACGAGTTTTTTATCAAAAAAGCGTCTGTTTTTTATTCCGGTTAAAGCATCTTCGGTATTAAGTAGCTCAAGGGCCCGGTTTTTTTCTTCAAGCTCCCTGAGCGTAACTTGTAATTCAAAGGTGCGTTCGTCCACTTGTGATTCTAGTTCTTGACGTGTTTTTTCTTGTAACTTTAAACGCTCTTTGAGTAGAGTGTCTTGGGCTACATTTTCAGCAATCAAGGTTTGTTGAGTAGTTACTTCTTCATCTCGCTGTAAAATAAATAATTTCATAACGCTGTAACATAAACAGAAAGTGCAACTAAAAAAGCATGTAAACACAAATGCTAGCGTACTCCTGCTAAATGCGTATAGCCCCATTACAGCAATAGTAAAATAAAGCATCACAACCAAGAAAAAAACCAATACGAGCAATAGTGCTTTATTCGGTTTAGAAGGCGTTATACGTATGCACATAAATGTAGTTGTTATATATAAGACTAAAGCGATTGGGGTCGCAATTAAACAAAATAGTGTCACTATGTGGTTTGGAAGTAACCAAATAAATAATAATGAAATAGCTAAAGTGTTAACTACTACTTTCTGAACGGTCAGTAAAAATGATGGCTGTGGATGGCAAATTTGCTTTTGCAAAGGCAAAAACATTAAAGTAATAAGCATGAGTAATATAGGGAGCATAACTTGCTGTAACGCGGGTGAATTAGGATGTATATACCTAAGGCCAAAACCACAAAGATAGGCTAATACACTGCCTAATGTGAGAGTTATAACACCAGCATACACAAAATAATGTTTACGTGAAAAACCATATAAAACTAAGCAGCTCACACCTAAGGAAAATATAAAGCCAATCAATAAGCCATAGAGTAAATTAAGTTTACCTTTATGCGCTAAATAAGCTTCTGGTTGCCATAGTGTTAAAGGGACTCGCAAGCCTGAGCTATTCGCCACTTTCATTATAATAACCGTTTCGCTATTTGCGGGGCTGATCAGTTTAACTAATAAAGATTCACTCTTGATCGTACGTTTATCAAGGGCATAGGCATCACCAATTTGGGTGTAAGAAAGTAATAGCGAGTTATGTAACTGATATACTTGAACGTCGTTTAGCAAAGGGTTGTTTAGCGATAATAATTGCTCTGTATTATAACTAAGCGGATTTTTTATTTTAAATTTTATCCATACAGGGCGCTGCTCAAGACCTAAATTAAGAGGTTTTCCTATATTTTTTTGCCACTTTATATCGCTACTTCTTTGCGCATTTAATAGCGACGTTGGTTTAAATGAGTAGTACAGATTATTGATGTTTTGAGAATTGAAATCGTGTTTTATTATTACTGGGTTTGCAAAAGAGCAAAAAGCGCAAAGGAATATTAGTAGGCTTAATAATGCCTTTGCATAGGCCATTAACGATCTAATAAACCAAAAACACGGTAAAAGTTTTCTGTAGTTTTGCGAGCTATTACTTCTTCATTTGTTTGATAAAGTTGTGCGACTGTTTGGCAAATGTAAGGCAGTAGGGCTGGTTCATTTTTACGTGATTTAGGCTTTGGTTTAACTGTTCGTGGGATTAAAAATGGCGCATCAGTTTCTATTAATAATCGATCTAAGGGAATGCTAGGTACTAGTTGCTGTAGCTCTTTACCACGACGTTCATCACATACCCAACCGGTTATACCAATATAGAGACCTAAATCTAAATATTGCTTCAGAGCTGCTGAATTACCGGTAAAGCAGTGAAGTACACCGCGAAGATCAAATTCTTTGAGAATGCTTAGCATGTCGTCACTTGCATCTCGTTCATGTAAGTAAACAGGTAAATCTAACTTTTTAGCAAGTACTAACTGGCGTCTAAAAACATCACGTTGTACATCGCGAGGTGAAAAGTCACGGTTATAATCAAGGCCGCACTCACCAATGGCAATAACTTGCTTATTATTTGCAAGTGAAGTGAGTTGTGCTTCGAGCTCATTGGTAGCTGATTTTGCATCATGGGGGTGCACACCCGCCGTAGAATATTGAAGGTGCTTTATCGCAAGTTCAAGTGATTGCTGACTGCTTTCAATATCGCAGCCTATAATAAGCATGTTTGTAACACCCGCTTCGCTTGCGCGGGTAATTACATCAAGATGCTGGTCATCAAATTGATGATTAGTTAAGTTAACTCCAGCATCAACTAACGTATATGACATTATTTAGTGCGTTTAACGCGAATAGAGCGGTTTTTACCCTCTTTCTTCAATAGGAAAGAGCTGAATGCACCGCGGCTAATTACAATTGTATCGTCTTCTTTTAAACGCATGCTGTCAGAGCCAATTTGACGCCATTGTTGACCGTTATCTAGCGAAATAATTAATTCACCATAAGCAGCCTCATCAACTGATGTAACCATCGCTTTGATTTCAGTTTCTTTTTCTACTTGTTCTTCTTTTTTATGTTCTAAACCAAAATCGTCAGCTTTTTCAGTTGCTTGCACTGGTGCTGTAACTGCTGCTTGAGGTACATTGTTAGTCGTTGGTGGTGTGAGCATTTTTGTTACTGATGGCTTAACCAGTGATTTACCTGCAATGGTATTATCGTAACAAAGTAAGCGATTAAAATCGTTTTCAATAAAGCTGCATGCTTGTAACGCTTGAGTATTAAATTGTGTTTGCGCAGCAAAAGCGGGCGCGCTTAGTAAAACCAATAGTGAGAGTAGTTGTTTTTTCATTTTATTCCTCAGATTCTTTTTGTGGTTTGGCGGTATAAAATTTTGCTAAAATTAGACCTAATTCAAACAAAAGAAGCATCGGAAATGCTAATAATGTTTGTGATAACACGTCGGGCGGTGTCAAAAACATCGCCACTACAAAAACACCCACGACAATATAAGGGCGTTTTTCTTTTAAGCTTTTTGTTGTTGTTGCGCCACTCCAGCATAGCAGCATTATTGCCACTGGAATTTCGAAAGCGACACCAAATGCAAAAAATAGTTTTAATACGAACCCTAGATAGCTAGCGATATCGGGTGCGAGAGTCATCATCTCAGGACCTGTGCTTGTAAAAAAACCTAATATAATTGGTAGTACTGCAAAATAACAAAAAGCGATACCACCATAAAACAAGACAACGCTTGAGATTAGTATAGGTATTAGCATTTTTTTTTCATTTTGGTACAAGCCAGGAGCTATAAACCCCCAAATTTGATGAAGTATCCATGGAGTAGATAATAAAGCTGCAACAAAAAAAGTAAGCATCATAGGGACTATAAAAGGGTCACTCACATTTATAGCTATCATGGTCGCGCCATTAGGTAAATGAACCACTAATGGTGCAGCTATAAGTTCGTAAATATCATCTTTAAAATAAAACAGTGCGATAAAAAATAATAAAATGCTCAATAGTGCTTTTATTAGTCGATCACGTAACTCAATTAAATGAGATACAAACCCCGATTTTACTTCCTCAACCATTATTTTTTATACCATGTAGTAAGTTGACCACAAAGTGAGAGATAAACTTCACTTTTTTTCATCAAGTTGTTGGCTATTTGATGTATCCGGTTGTTGTTTCTTGTAGCTGTGAGTAACTGACTCAGCCGCTTTTTGTAGCTCTGTTAATGAGCTTTGTAGCTCAGGGCTTAAATCTTTTAGTTCTTGTTGTTCTGCTTTTTTAAGGTTTTCGTGAAGTTCATGAATGCGCAGTTCTTCACTTACTTCTGCTTTTACCGAGTTGGCAACCGACTTAGCGGTTTTAACCCATTTACTCACTGTTCTAATAGCAACAGGTAAGCGCTCAGGGCCGAGTACCACTAAGCCAACAATAAAAACTACAACAAGTTCCCACATACCCATACTTATTAAACCTTATTGTTATCTTTGGTTTTTTCAGTATTGATTGAGTCGCCAACGGTGCTTTTTTCTGATTGTTGAATTTGCTCTGATTTTTCTTGCTCGTTAGCTTGATCATCCGACATTGCTTTTTTGAAGCCTTTAACAGCGCCGCCAATGTCTCCACCCATACCGCGTAGCTTTTTTGTGCCGAAAAGCAAAACTATGATTGCCAAAACAATTAATAATTGCCAAATACTAATACCACCAAAACCCATGGTTTTCTCCAATATATAAAATGGTTAAATGTCTATTTTAAATACTAATTATACGCCAAATAGCGTAAATAGCACTCAGTTTATGCGCTGCGCCATGCTGCTATAAAGCTAATAACAGATAAGCCTATTGCAATACTTGCAGCTACTAAATCGTACTGTAAATAACAAAGTGTTGCCATGATCATTGTAGCACTACCAAATAAACCTAAAATTAAAGGTTTATGAGATACCTTTTGTTCTTGAGGTTGATGAGCGTGTGGTGCACGCTTTAAATTTTGGTAAATTAGATCGGGTAGCTCGGGCATTTTTTCAGCCCAAAATGGTAAGTTAGCATACATTTGTTTCAATATAGATAACGGGCCGACTTGTTGCTTTACCCAATCTTCTAAAAAGGGTTTGGCTGTTTTCCATAAGTCGAGTTGCGGATACAGCTGACGCCCTAATCCCTCAACGTATAATAAGGTTTTTTGTAGTAGGACTAACTGTGGTTGTACCTGCATGTTAAAACGACGTGCGGTATTAAATAAATTTACGAGCACGTGACCAAATGAAATTTCAGCAAGGGGCTTATTAAATATAGGCTCGCATACAGTGCGAATCGCAAATTCAAACTCTTCAATACTGGTATCGTGTGGTACCCAGCCAGAATCAACATGCAACTGTGCTACTTGGCGGTAATCGCGATTAAAAAAGGCAATGAAGTTTTCGGCTAAGTAGCGTTTGTCTTCTTTACTTAAAGTACCAACAATACCGCAATCAATACCGATATACATTGGATTTTCAGGATGCTCGCGAGAAACAAATATATTGCCAGGGTGCATATCGGCATGAAAAAAGCTGTCCCTAAACACCTGCGTAAAAAATACCTCTACGCCACGCTCAGCCAATAACTTCATATTGGTGTTTTGCGCCATAAGCGCATCTTTATCAGATACGGGTATACCGTAAATACGCTCCATTACAAGTACATTACTGCGGCTGTAATCACTATACACTGCAGGTATATACAATGACTCAGAACCTTCAAAGTTACGCTTTAGCTGTATGCCATTGGCACCTTCTCGCATTAAATCGAGTTCATCAAGAAGCGTTTTTTTATACTCCTTAACAACTTCGACAGGACGAAGACGTTTTGATTCGTTGTGTACCTTAGCGAGGACTTTGGCAAGTTTTTCCATTAACGCCAAGTCTGCATTAATTTGCTCGTGAATATTTGGTCGAATGACTTTAATTACGACATCTTGCTCAATGCTGTGTTCATCAATCAGCTTTGCTGTATGTACTTGTGCTATTGATGCTGACGCTAATGGTGTTTGTGAAAACTCACTAAACAATTCGCTTATGTCGTTAACTTCGAGTGCTTTTTCAATTATTTTTTGTGCAAGCTCACCTTCAAAAGGTTCCACTTGGTCTTGTAAAAATGCCAGCTCTAAAGCGATATCATGTGGGAGTAAATCACGACGGGTTGAGAGCATTTGACCAAATTTAATCCAAACAGGGCCAAGCTCTTGCAGTGCTAAACGTAAGCGTAAACCATGAGATTTTTCTTTGTGTTGATTACGTAGCCAAAATAAACTGCCGCGAGCTACTTTACCAAACCAAGGGATCTTATGTTTTGGAATTAGTTCGTCTAGCCCATAGCTAAGTAACGTTTTGGTGATGTTATATAAACGTGCAGTCGACACAAAAAATCCTTAGAGAGGCTTCGGAGATGAAAAAGAGTTTAATAAAGCATTTATGCGCTGATCAACGGCAGCCACTTGCCCTTTGAGCTCTCTATTTGTTTGTTTAAACTGCTCAAGTTCTAATGGATGAATAGTAATTGCGAGCTCATCTTGGCATAAACTTGTAAGCATTGTACTTATTTTAGTATTGGTTTTGCTGCCGTTTTGTTTTAGTTTTTTTAAGTGCAGGTATAACTGCTGAGCGGGGGTATCGCCAATATATTTAGAAAACTGCTCAGGCCAATCAATATCAATGCCTGAAAACGCATTACTATAAGTTTGCGCAATATTTAAGTCGCCTTGCAAGTCGAGCTTATCTTGGCGAATTAATTGGGTAAGCATTGCTGGGTTTTTGAGCGCTAAAAGCGTACCTATGTCGGCGCTGATCATACAATCTGCGTTTTCATTGCTTTGGGCACTATATAAGTGTAATTGCTCAGCGCTATAAACAAGTTGGATGCTTTGTTGCCAGTCTCTTACTTCAACCACTAAGCGCTGATGTTTAACTGCGCTTAGCTTTTGAGGTAGTTGTGAGTCAAGGTTAAGTGCTTGATTTAGTACACGCTCAATAAGCGAGAGTACAAAGTTAGGTAACATAAAAAACTCAGGTGTCATTGCACCATTATTGCTTTTTGCTGTTTTCTCAAGCGCCATAACTGCTAGCCTTAATATTTAAAACCACGATGCAGCGCAACAATTCCGCCAGTGAGGTTTTGATATGTTGTTTGCTCAAAGCCTGCATCTTCCATCATCGCTTTTAGCGTATCTTGATCTGGATGCATACGAATCGATTCAGCCAAATACTTGTACGACTCACTGTCGTTAGCAACAAGTTTACCCATTGTTGGCAATAAATTAAATGAGTAAAAATCGTAAGCTTTGCTAAGTACTTCATGCTCTGGTTTTGAAAACTCTAAAACAAGCAATCGGCCACCTGGCTTTAAAATACGGTACATAGAGCGCAGAGCTTTGTCTTTATCGGTAACGTTACGTAAACCAAATGCAATAGTGATCACATCAAAACTATTATCTGGGAATGGTAGCATTTCGGCATTCATTTGTACGTAGTCGATATTGCCCACTAACCCAAGGTTATGTAGTTTCTCACGACCAACCTTAAGCATAGATGAGTTTATGTCACCTAATACTACTTGACCGGTTTCGCCCACTAATTGACTAAACTTTGCGGTTAAGTCGCCAGTGCCGCCGGCTAAATCGAGAACATGATGCCCTTTACGAACACCTGAGCTTGCAATAGTCTGACGTTTCCATAAACGATGCACCCCAAAAGACATTAAATCATTCATTACATCGTATTTTGCAGCTACTGAGTGAAATACATCAGCAACCATAGAAGCTTTATCGTTCTCGGCTACTGTTTTATAACCAAAATGCGTGGTCTTTTGTTCGGTTTCGTTCATGATTAATCTCTATCGTGACAATAGAGGTTAGTGTACTTTATTGTACGCAGTAGGTGCAATTTGAATATGATTTATCAGGTAATTTATTGCCCTGCTGTATAACTACTTTGACCTAATGAACGTGCTTTAAAAGCGGCATGAGAGGCTTTTTTTGCCAATTGATTAAAATCATCATCTTGTTGATGCTGAGCAATTCCAAGCGATAATCCTATGCTAGGCAATTTGGTGCCTGTTTTTGAACTTACAAAGCGAAGCTTTTCGACTCCATTTCGTACTTTTTCAGCAATAACATTGGCTGTTTCTGGGTCTATGTCGGCTAATAAAACAGTAAATTGATCTTTCGCTGTGCGGCCAGGTAAACCACTTTGAAAAACATATTTTTGTACTTGTTTGGCTACTTTATTTAAAATAACTTCACCAATAATATCACCGTAATTTTCAGTGAAATGATCAAGGTTGTCTATTTGAATCGCAATAGCGCAGATAGATTTTTTCTGATTAGTCCACACTTGGGTTTGCTGCGTTAAATAATGGCGCTTATAAAGCCCTGTTTGACTATCAACAATATGTTGCTTTCGAAGCTGAGTTAGTTGCTTTTGTGTTTTTTCGTGTAGTTGCTTGGCTTTACTTAGTTCTTGCTTGAATTGCTTATGTTGATTTAGTAATTCAGTGGTTTGATTATGAAGTACTTCAAGCGCTTGACGGCTTTGCTCTATGTTGTTTTCATCTAGCGAATGTACACAGTCACTTACATGACCCGCAAAGCGAATTATTTGCTTTTCAGTGGCTTGAGAATTTTGAGAAAGTGAATTTATAACACCATCAACGTTTTGAATCATGCTGACTTGCGCTGTGTGGCCCGTATTTAAAAACTCAGCATGTAGCTGTTCAATTAAAACGCTGTCAATATTATCTTCAACCGCAATAGCGCGATCTAAGGCTTTATTGAGCTTAATATTAGTCTGGCTGGTATAGGTATAAACAACTTGATAATTAAGTGGTGTAGGTGGGAGCGAATAGCGCTCTAAAAACATACACACTTTAGTCATTTTTTCTTGAGCAATAGCCATGGAGTCATGGAACATCATTTTTTAAATACCAACTAAGTACGCATAAGTGCAAATTTTGAATATCTCATTCCATGAGGCGGTTATGCGTCCGAGCTTTTTATTATTTTTTACTACAGTAATCGTTATGTGAACTATTTAAAAGCAAAAAGGAGAGTTAGGATACTTAAATTTAACTTTAACGACTCAACCGCTGCTTTTCTCATCAATTAGATTGGTTTTTAGCTCTGTTAACGTAAGTAATACTTAAATTGCACTTACTCATTGTAAGGTTTTTAGCGCGTCAGTCTGTCTCATTTACTTGCTATTTATTTACCCTACGATAGTTTTATGAAATCTATTGCATCATCAAGTTACATAATAATGAATTATTCTTTACCAAAAACGCTTCGCCAATCTCTTCTTGGTATAACAATTTTATGCTCACTAAGTGCATGCCAAATAACAACGCCTAATGCGAATGAACAGTTTACTCAAGTCGCTCAATCTATTGTTCAATATAGAGAAAGTATAAATTCTTATAGCAGTTCAAAGGGCGTTGACGGTTATCTACTAGCAAACTTGTCGCCAGAATCTTTAGCAGATCAATATAAAAATAAAACGCAATTACTCGCTGATTTAGATGCTGTAGACGCAGCCAAACTGAGTGACGAAAATCAAATTAACTTAAGTATTATTCGCGCTCAGGTACAAAATAGCGTGGACGAATATGTGTTTAACGCACATTACATGCCGCTTACATCAGAGTACGGTTTTCACTCTGGGTTGTCGTACATCATTAATAACTCTCAATACAAAGAAGAGCAAGATTTAGAAACATATCTTGCACGTTTGGCGCAAATACCGCGATTTTTTCAACAAAACATATATTGGATGAAAAAAGGACTCGAAACCGGTCTCACCCAACCAAAAGCTGTATTAGAAGGGTACGAAGACTCTATAAATACATATATTGTTGATGATGTAACCCAATCAGAATTTTATAAACCGTTTTTAACTAACACTGCTAGCTTAAGCGAGAGTGATTTTTATGCACTTCAACAGCAAGCTAAAACAGTTTTAAAAAATAAAGTAATACCAGCATATAAAGGCTACTTAACATTTTTCACTGAGCAGTATCGGCCAGGTGCTCGCACAAGTATTGGTATTTCAGAAACTCCTAACGGTAAAGCTTTTTATAAAAACCGTACTAAGTATTACACCACTACCGACATGACACCAAAAGAGATCCACGAGTTAGGCTTAAAAGAAGTTGCTCGTATTCGCGGTGAAATGGAAGATGTAATTAAAGAGGTGGGATTTAAAGGCACATTTGCCGAATTTATCTACTTTTTACGTACTGATCCGCAGTTTTACGCAACAACACCTGAACAACTTTTAAAAGAAGCCTCTTACATAGCCAAAAAAATGGATGCACAACTGCCTAAGTTGTTTCATACCTTGCCACGAAAACCTTACGGCGTAGCACCTGTACCAGCAAGTATTGCCCCTAAATACACAACAGGTCGATATTCTGGTTCTAATCGAGATGATGAAGCCGGATACTACTGGGTTAATACCTATGCATTAGATAAGCGTCCACTTTATGTTTTAGAAGCGCTGACTCTGCACGAAGCTGTGCCGGGACATCATTTGCAAATATCACTCAATGCTGAGCTTGAAAATCTGCCGAGCTATCGTCGTGATGCCTATTTGTCGGCATTTGGTGAAGGCTGGGGGCTTTACTCTGAGTATTTAGGTTTAGAAGCGGGCTTTTATCAAGATCCATATAGTCGTTTTGGTCGCTTAACTTATGAAATGTGGCGAGCAGCACGTTTAGTTGTTGATACGGGTATGCATATGTATGGCTGGAGTCGCGAGCGTGCAATGAACTTTATGAGCGAGAACACAGCGCTTTCGCTGCATAATGTTAAAACAGAAACAGATCGCTATATATCGTGGCCAGCACAGGCACTATCATACAAAATTGGTGAATTAACTATTAAGCGTTTGCGTGTTGAAGCCGAGCAAGCACTTGGGAAGAACTTCGATATTCGCGAATTTCATCATCAGGTTCTGCGCCACGGTTCAGTACCCTTGTCGGTATTAGAAACACAAGTACGTTTATACATAAAAAATGAGCTTACTAAGCTGCAAAATTAGCTTTGTAGGGCTTATAAACCTTGAACAAACAAAGGTGTTGTGTCATTTTGACAGCAACACCTTTTTTATACCAAGAGACTTAGTAATAGAGCTTATTTTAACGACTCTAATCGTCAAAATATCCACAGACTAGGCAAATCGGTATTGTTTAAAAATATAGCCATCAAGGGGCCTTAGATGAGCAGTTTTATAATGTTTAGTATTGACGTATTTGCGAGTATTTTTATTATCGCACTTGGGTTAATTGTTCTTACTATTATTGTTTTTTACTTTCGTGATATTACGCAAACAAAACATGCTATTAGGCGTAACTATCCAGTAATTGGCCGTTTCCGGTATTTTTTTGAACGCCAAGGTGAATTTTTCAGACAATACTTTTTTGCTCTCGATAGAGAAGAAATGCCGTTTAATCGTGCAGAACGTAATTGGGTTTACCGCGCAGCAAAAGATGTTGATCGCACAGCTTCATTTGGTTCAACACAAAGCTTAGAAGTAACGGGCACGGTAATGTTCATGAATTGTGCGTTTCCTACTTTAGATGAAGAGGCACTCGATCCAAGTAATGTAACGTTGGGTCCATATTGTAAAAAACCTTACACAACGAATTCGTTATTTAATGTGTCAGGCATGAGCTTTGGTGCGCTTTCAAAACCAGCTGTACGTGCTTTATCAAAGGGGGCAAAACTAGCGGGTTGCTGGATGAACACCGGAGAAGGGGGGTTAAGCCCTTACCATTTAGAAGGTGGCGCCGACCTAGTATTTCAAATTGGTACTGCTAAATACGGTGCTCGTGATGAACATGGAAATTTAAGTACCGAAAAAATGAAAGAAATTGCAGCTCACGAACAGGTGAAAATGTTCGAACTAAAAATGAGCCAAGGTGCAAAACCTGGTAAAGGCGGAATGCTTCCAGGACGTAAAGTTAATGCCGAGATAGCTAAAATCAGAGGTATTCCAGAAGGGCAAGATTCGATTAGTCCTAATGGACATCCTGAAATTAAAAAGCCAAGTGATATTCTCGATATGATTGCCACTGTGCGTAATGCCACCGGTAAGCCAACGGGCTTTAAAGCGGTTATAGGTGACTACACGTGGTTAGAAACTTTATTTGCAGAAATAAATCACCGTGGTGTTGAATCAGCCCCTGATTTTATAACAATTGATAGTGCAGACGGTGGTACCGGTGCTGCACCGCAACCGCTTATGGATTCAGTGGGTTTACCTCTTCGCGAAAGCTTGCCGCTTGTCGTTAATATGCTTGAAAAGCATGGCCTTAGAGAGCGCGTAAAAATTATTGCTTCGGGTAAATTAATCGTTCCATCAAAGGTTGCATGGGCATTAGCGCTCGGTGCTGATTTTGTTGTATCAGCTCGTGGTCATATGTTTGCACTAGGGTGTATTCAAGCTATGCAATGCAATAAAGATACCTGCCCTACAGGGATTACTACGCACAATACACATTTACAAAAAGGTCTCAATGTAGCTGATAAGGCGCAGCGCGTAGCTAACTATAATAAGTACATTCATTACGGAGCCGGTTTAATTGCTCACTCATGTGGTGTAACTAGTGCGCGTGAGTTAGGCCGTAAACATGTTCGAATAGTCCAAGAAAGTGGGCTTTCAGAGCCGCTGGATAAAATTTACGAAAATTATCAGTAAGTTTTAACTAACCTTAACTCCGCTTAAGATAGATTTACTATCCAAAGTTTAGATTAACTAAAAAGGCGCTAATAGCGCCTTTTTCAGTTTAATTAGCTTATTAATAAACTAAAAAGTGCTTCTTTGTTGCCGCATATAATAACTGGCTCGTTGTGGCATTGTTTTGCATAACTCCTCACTAATGAGCGTAAAGCTAATTACCTTTTGGCGGCTACACTTTTATTTAAAGCAGTGATAGCATCGCTTTAAGCGCAAAACCATCATTAAGGGCATCACGTGTTTGAAAGTAAATTACCAAATTTAGGCGTTAGTATATTTAGCCAAATGAGTGGGTTGGCTAATGAGTGTTCGGCAATTAATCTCTCTCAAGGTTTTCCTGAGTTCGATGCTCCTGAACTTTTAAAAACGCAGCTAAATTATTATGTGCAGCAAGGTGTTAATCAATATTCACCTTCAAGTGGTGTACCACGATTACAGCAGCAAATTGCTGATTTAGCAAAGCGCAAATATGCAGCTGATATAAACGCCGCAGAGCAGGTTACAGTTACCTCAGGCGCAACAGAGGCATTGTTTGTGGCTATTCAAACAATTGTACGGCCCAATGATGAAGTGATTGTATTTGACCCTGCATATGACTCTTACCAACCTGCAATTGAACTTGCTGGGGGTAAGGCAATACACATTGCTTTAAGTGCACCAAATTACACAATTGATTGGCAGATAGTGAGCCAAGCGATGACTAAAAACACCCGTGCAATTATTATAAATACGCCTCATAACCCAAGCGGTAAAATATTACAGCCACAAGATATAAAAGCGCTTAAAGGGTTAGTTGGTACTCACAATTTATATGTAATAAGCGACGAGGTATATGAGCATATTACGTTTGATGATCAGCCGCATTTAAGTGTATTACGCGATGATGAATTATTTGCCAAAAGCTTTGTTATATCGAGTTTTGGCAAAACGTTTCACAGCACGGGCTGGAAAATGGGTTACTGCATTGCACCTGCAGATTTAGCTGTCGAATTTAGAAAAATTCATCAGTATGTTACGTTTTCAAGTTTTACGCCTGCACAGCATGCGCTTGCCGATATGCTAGAGCAGCAAGGCGAGCATATAGATGAGCTAAGTGGGTTTTATCAGCAAAAACGCGATTTATTAGCAAGTCATTTAAGTAATAGTCGCTTTAAAATTCTACCTAGCCAAGGCACTTACTTTTTATTGTTAGATTACAGTGATGTATCGGATTTAAACGATGTTGAATTTTGCCATTGGTTAGTTGAGCAAGCCGGTGTTGCGGCTATTCCGTTAAGTGTGTTTTATCAAAAGCCCCCAACCGATAAAGTCATTCGTTTATGCTTTGCTAAAAACGACAACACTCTCATAGAGGCTGCGCAAATATTATGTCAACTTTAACCATTACAGCATTGCAAAGCTCGCTTCACTGGCTTGATAAAGACGCTAATTTAGCCATGTTTGATAAACAACTTAAAGCAATTACTAATCAGCCCGATTTAATTTTATTACCAGAGACATTCTCGACTGGCTTTGCTATTAATTTAGATTGTGCAGAACCCGAAAACGGTAAAGTACTTACTTGGTTAAAGGCGCAGGCTCATAAACATAATGCGGTTATTGCGGGTTCAGTACTTGTTGCACAAGGTGATAAAAAAGCCAATCGGTTTTATTGGGTAAAGCCCGATGGAGAGGTGAGTTATTACGATAAGCGCCATTTATTTCGTCTAGGCAGTGAGGGTGACTACGTTGTAGCAGGGCAAGCGCGCAAAGTTTTTGAAATCAACGGCTTTAAATTGTTACCACAGGTATGTTACGACCTGCGTTTTCCGGTATTTCAACGCAATAATAACGACTACGATGTAATGATAAACGTAGCCAATTGGCCTGCTGTGCGCCGCCATATTTGGGATACGTTACTTATGGCGCGTGCAATGGAAAACCTATGTTACGTAGTAGGCGTTAATCGCGTGGGTGAAGATGGTAATAATATCGCACACAATGGCGGTACAGCAGTATACGACTTTAAAGGCGATACCTTAACTAAAGCGCAAGATAACACCGAGCAGCTAGTTACTATAACACTTGAAAAAGCACCACTGGATGAGTTTAAGGCGGCGTTTCCTGCCTATTTAGATGCAGACCCTTTTACATTAATATAGAGCACGTTAATTTAGCTAAGAGCCAATAAGGTGTTAAAATAGTCGCTGATATTTTTTGTTGGCGGCTAATTTACGTTATGAACACTTTAATCACTCCTGTAATTTTAGCCGGTGGCATAGGCTCTCGCTTGTGGCCGCTTTCTCGCCAAGCAATGCCTAAACAATTTTTACCACTGCTTAATGAAAATACGTCTTTACTGCAAAGTACATTAGCGCGAGTTTCTAATGACTTGTTCGATAACGCTATTTTAGTGTGTAATGAGCAGCACCGATTTATTGCTGCAGAGCAAGCAGCAAGCTCAACTCCTACTGCATTATTACTCGAACCCAAAGGTAAGAATACCGCGCCTGCTATCGCATTAGCCGCCCACTATGCACTGCAAAATGGTATTACCGGACCGTTATTAGTGATGCCTGCCGATCACCATATTGAAAACTTTGGTGTATTAACGGCTAAGCTCCCAGAAGCTGTAAAACTTGCTGAGCAAGGAAAGCTAGTTACGTTTTCGATTACGCCTACAGAGCCACATACTGGCTATGGCTATATAAAACAAGGCGCGGCTATTGCCGGTACCGGTTGTTACGATGTTACCCAATTTAAAGAAAAGCCTAACCTAGATACAGCGAAATGTTATTTAACCCAAGGTGGTTATAGCTGGAATAGCGGCATGTTTTTATTTACCCCTGCAGCCTATTTAAAAGAGCTCGAACGATTTGCGCCAAAAATAGCAAAGAGTGTAGCTGCAGCGGCACAGTTTACTAAAGATTTAGGGTTTACCCGCCCAAGCAACAGTGCGCTTGAGCATTGCCCAAGTGATTCAATTGACTACGCTATTTTAGAGCGCAGCAATAACGTAATCGTCATGCCGGTTGACTTACGATGGAGTGACGTAGGCAGCTTTTCATCTCTTGATGCACTTACAAAAAAAGATGAACACGGTAATAGTTTAAATGCTAATTATATGGCTCAAAAAAGCACTAACAACTTAGTAATAAACGAAGCGGAGCACACAATTGCCACGCTTGGAGTAAGTGATTTAGCGATTATTCATACTCATGATGCCACGTTAATAGCAAATCAAAATGAGCTAGATTTACTGCCTTTGTTGCTTAAGCAAGTTGCGACAACACAGGCTGATAAACTTAGCCACCATCAAGTCGTTTTTCGCCCATGGGGAAATTACCGTACTTTAGTTGAAGGCGCTGGCTTTAAAGTTAAAAAAATCACGGTTAACAGCGGTGCTAAGCTTTCGACGCAGCGCCACCAGCACCGAGCCGAACATTGGATTGTGGTATCTGGCATTGCAGACGTGTGTATTAACGAGCAAGCGCATACGTTAACGCACGACCAATCGTGTTATATCGCCGCAAAGCAAATTCATAGCTTGGCTAATAATCAAAAAGAGCCGTTAATAGTCATTGAAGTGCAAACCGGTGCTGTACTTGATGAAAGCGATATAGAGCGATTTGATGATAAATATGGAAGAGGCTAATAATTAGCTATTTTTTAAAGCTAATTCACGATTACTCTAACTGCCCACGCACAAACTTTAAATATTGCTCTAAGCTTCGTTGCCACAGATCTAACGCCTCATCAAGCATGTTATTGTGTGGTTTTTTATCGAGTAAGCGGCGCTCTATTTTTTTAAGCTCAATACCATAGCGATTAAAACCCAACTGCAGCGCGGTACTTGCTTGGCGATGTAAAAGTTTAATGCATTGCTCGGGATGTTGATCAATAAGCTTTTGACAGCGAATTAGCTTGTTACGCGCCGAAAGCACAAATTCATTATAAATTGAAGATACTTCATCTTCACTAAACGAGCTGGTGAGTGTTTCGGCTGCTGTTTTGTCATACAAGGTATCAATTAATTCTACGGCTATGCTAGCGGTTTGGTTTGACTGCGAATCGCTAAGTGCTTGTCGAAGCTTTTCGTGCTTTATAGGCTTACCTACAATGTCTTTTATACCTAGTTCTAAATACTCTTTTACTTCGTCAGGGCTAAGGCTTGCAGTAAAAGCGAGTACTGGAGTGCGCTGATTTTTATGATCAATGCGTTTTAGGCGTTTAAGTACTTCTTGGCCTGTTAAGTCAGGTAGATTCATATCAAGTAAAACAACATCAAAGTGATGAGCTTGCATGAGCTCTATCGCGCTTTTACCGTCTTTTGCGAGCTTAATTTTGTGCTCATCGTCGGCCATAAATTCTATAGCAATTTTTTGATTTAAATCTAAATCTTCAACCAGTAATACATCAAGACCTGTTAAGTAATCTTTAGTTTGATGGCGCTGCTCTACAAGGCTTAATTCGCCTAAAGCAAACGTGATGGTAAAGCTAAATACACTGCCTGTACCAAGCTGGCTGGCTATTTCGAGTCGGCTACTCAGCTTTTCAAGTAAGCGGCTGGTAATAGCTAAACCGAGGCCGGTTCCGCCTTTCTCTTTTCCTGCACTACTTTGTACATAAGGTTCTGTTAAGTAGGCTATCTCATCATTTTCTATACCTGGTCCTGAATCTTTTACGCTAATTTTTATGGTATGTTCAAGTTGCTTTTCTAAGACTAAATCAACCTGAATTTTAACGGTTCCGTGGTCTGTAAACTTAATGGCATTACCCACTAAATTAATAATTATTTGCCTAAGCTTTTGTTGGTCACAGTAATAACAGGCTTGCTCTGGAATATTACATATTAGTTCAAACTTGAGCTGTTTTTGCTCGGCGAGTGGGCTTAGTAATAAGCATAAATTATTAAGCCATGTTTTAAATTCTACATCTTCTTCGTAAAGCGCTTCATCACTTTGATCTAAGCTCGCGTAATCAAGAACTTTATCTACCAATAAGTTAAGTGATTCGGCAGAATTTATAATCGCCTCGCAGTAAGCTTTATTGCGTGTATCACTTGTTTGGTTCATAACAAGTTGAGCGCTGCCTAAAATACCGTTAAGTGGAGTACGAATTTCGTGGCTTATCGTTGATAAAAAGAGTCCGCGTATCTCTAAATCTTTTTGTGCTTTATCGGCTAATTTATTAAGGTGCTGCTCTCTGCGCTCATTACATAATAGCGCCATACCCGAAGCGTAAAACATCGGTGCAATCACGCCATTCAAAAATAATAAAGCGCTAAACCAGCCGTTTGTTAAAAGGTTTTTTTGTTCAATGTTATCCATGAATAACAAGCGGCCAATAAAGCTAAAAGTAACAAGCGTTAAAATGGTTATGTATACAATGCTGCCGTTAGGATAGGGCTTGCGGGCATATTTAATAAATATAAAGAGTAAAAACCCAGCTTCTGCTATGTGCTGTAAATCGGATGCAATAATTCTTTCGCGCAAAGATGGGTCAAAAAAGGTGTAATAACCAAGCGTTATAGCGCTAAAAGCAGTAACGGAGCAAAGTAATTTAAAACCTATACCGTGATAGTTTAAAAACTGACTGAGTGAAAGGCAATGAACTACCGATGCGGCAAACATCATGCTACTCGCTACGCTAATAATAACTAAATTATGTGCCTCACCAACAAGAGTAAAACCAATAACAGAACCTAATAGTAATAGAGGATAAAAAATGTATAGCAGTGTGCCTGGAATTTGTTTGTTTGTTCGCCATGTTAAAAAGTTAAGTAAGGTCATTACAACCATAATGGCTATGCTGGCAAAGTAAAGAGTGAAAGAATCGAGCATTAATATTCCAGCAAAGTAATTTTTAAACCAAGATTATCGAAAGTATACAGCTATACCAATCCTCAAAGTAGTTAACTTAGTAAGCGAATTGGTATTAAATAAATATGTAACACATACAAAAACAGACACTTAAGTGTCTGTTTTTGTATATTTAGTCGAAATACGTATTTAGCGAATTTCGTCAGGTATATTTTGTTGTGCCCAAGACAGTAGCTCAATACGGTTACGACATTTAGTTTTTCTAAATGCACTGTATAAATGTGTTTTTACAGTATGTGGGCTAATGCTAAGTTCTTCAGCGATTTCTTTATTTTTAGAGCCATTACTCATTAATGAGATAATTGCTTTTTCTCGCTTAGTAAGTTTAACCGGCTCTATATCACCTTCAGTAAGTTTGTGCAGTGCGTCTTTGTTAAACTGCAACATACGATTTAATGCATTACACATAATATCGCGACGATACCAAAGTTGATCTTCCATTAGTAGGCGTATACCTTTCATTAATACATCCGCGTTATCGGTTGTATAAAATACACCGCGAATACCGCTTAAAAGCGCGCGATTAGCAAGCTCTGGGTTTTCGTCTAGGTTGAATAATATGATATCGCATTTAATACGCAGGTTTACTAGTTGTTCTTTTAGTTTACCCCATGCATCTTTACTTGATGTTTCAATAAACAAAAGTCGAGTCCCTTCAGGTATATCTAAAATGTTCGTACCTGTGGTTACGTCAAGGCCTTGCGTTTTTAACAAAGGTTCTAAAACGTTTATGCCAATAGTGTTAATTGGCTCTTTATCTAATAACAAAAAGGCTGAACTGCTCATGTTTTTTATACTCTTTTATAAAGCTGACTGGTTGAGTTTATCACGACTTCCACACCTTTAGTATTAGAAAGTCGCTGGTGTACTCAATAACAAATACGATTTTACAATTATTTAAACATAAAATGTTGCAAATAAGTAACTATTTCTCACTTTATGCTCATGAAAAATCATAATATTTGTAACTAATTACTTGAGCAGAATAAAGTAACAAAAAAATCTTAATTAATTTATTTTTTTTGTACTTTGATAAGGTGGCCATCCCATTTCTTTACCGCCAAGCATATGTAAATGTATGTGATAAACAGTTTGCCCTCCATGCTCGTTACAGTTCATAACCACTCGGTATCCATCGTCAGAAAAATTATGCTGTTTAGCTAATTTAGCCGCAACAACATATAAGTTGCCTACTAAGTGTGAGTTTTCAGGGTTTATATCATTTATAGTGGCAATTGCTTTTTTTGGGATAATTAACACGTGAAATGGCGCTTGCGGGTTTATATCTTTAAATGCGAGAGTGTCTTCATCTTCATAAACGATATCGGCTGGAATTTCACGATTAATTATTTTGGTAAAAATAGTTTCTTGGCTCATAGTGTGTTCCTAATTAAGTGTTATGAAATTTAAGCTCACTAATGACAAACTTTCAAAGCAGTGTCAAACTGAAATCAAATAAAGGAGTTAATATGCTTAAACCAATTTTAATAAGTAGTGCCGTTGCATTACTAGTTAGTTTTTCTGCTAATGCTGAAAATATTCACTTTCCAGAAGAGTTTGTACCACTGCAAGTGGGTGACCGCATGCTAGAAAGCTCTTTGTTTAGTCGTATTGATGATGTAGAGCTTGCACCAGGCACTTATCAGCTTAGGCTAAAGTACACCGATTTATATGAAGATGATTATGACACGCATGAAGTTGTGGAGTCTGAGCCATTTTGGGTTGATGTAACTATTGAAGCGGGTAAAGATTATACCTTAGTGTTTAATCGAGCGGAAAATGCAGTATCTGCAAAAGTATTTGCAGAAGCCCCTCAAGTGAGCTTAAAAGCCAAAAATAGCGCCATTGCTAAACCATTAAGTGTTATTCCTGATACGCAGTTAGCAAGTAATAAACCGATAATGAAAAATACAGTGCCAGCAGGGCCTTCACGTCCAAGCCGACCAATAAAGCCAATAGCACCAGTTACAGGTAAGGGCATGCCAAGTGCGCCACAAATGCTTGATTTTTGGTGGGAGCAAGCCACAACGGCAGAGCGTAACGCTTTTTTAGAAAAAGTGAAAAATTAAAGTACAGACAAACAAAAGGGCCAAACTTGGCCCTTTTTAGTTTCTAATTAACGTATTTATTCAAACAATGCGTCAATAGTACCTTGTGCAAGTGGGTGATACCCTGGGCGCGCTTTTAAGTACACGCTTTGTGCCCAGTCTTTTTTACCGTTAGTAATAAGTGATTTATATAACGGCACAATTAATTTACGACGGCCAATACCTGATAAATGCTTATTAAGCGCAGGATAAATTGGTTGATAACCATTGCCTACAGCTAGCATAAACCAAGCAAATGCACGTTCGGCATTCGTTGACTGCGTTAAGTTAAATTCACTATCAAGCTCAACCATATGCTCTTGGCTTAAATCACGTGGTAGGTTATTTAAAAAGTGTAGCCATTCATGCACAGACCAATCAGCCGTTGGTAGTTGAGCGGCTGTTGTATCGCCTTTTAACCATGCTGCTGTTGCTGTATCTACTTTATCAAACGCATCAGAAGTAGGGTTTGGTGCATCACTTGGTAAGCCCGGTTCAAAAATCCACTCGTTTACTTTATCCATGCTTACAACACCAGGATACTTTTCAATTAAGTTAGCTTTTAAGTAAGTAACAAATTGTGCAGTAGTCAGTGATTTAAACGAAAACTCTTTAAAGTACGCTTTTACAAATGGGTCAAATTTATCGCGACCGTATTTGTTCTCTAGGTAAATTAAGAATAGTTGACCTTTAGTGTAAGGCACTGAGCTAAATGCATCGTCTGGATCGCGTCCGTTAAGTTTTAAATTAAGGCGAGTGTCTGCCGCGTCAATTGTTTTAAGTTGTGCGCGAAGACTTGCAGAATCAAGTGCTTGTTCCATAACCGCACGGTCACGACCAAATACTTCTTCCATAATGCGGTTTTCAACGTACGAGGTAAAACCTTCGTTTAACCATAAATCTTCCCACGTTGCGTTAGTGACTAAGTTACCTGACCAAGAATGAGCAAGCTCATGGGCAATGAGGTTAACTAAGCTTTTATCACCGGCAACAACCGTTGGAGTTATAAATGATAAGCGTGGGTTTTCCATGCCACCAAACGGGAAGCTTGGCGGTAGCATTAATAAATCGTAACGACCCCATGCATATTCGCCATACATAGCATTTGTTTTGTCGATCATAGCTTGGGTGTCGTCAAATTCAGCAACTGAGGCATCTAAAATAGTTGGCTCAGCAAATATGCCAGTTTGGTGCGACATTGCTTTAAATTCTAAGTTACCTGCGCCAATAGCAATTAGGTAAGGTGAAATTGCTTGTGGCATGTCAAAAATGTAGTCGCCATCTTTATAAAGCGCATCTTTGTTATCGGCACTCATTACAGCACGTATATCTTTTGGTGTATGAATTCGCGCAGAGTAAGTTACACGCATTGCGGGTGTATCTTGCACTGGGATCCAACTACGCGCATGAATTGCTTGCGATTGGCTGTACATAAATGGATGCGTTTTACTTGCCGTTTGCTCTGGTGTTAACCATTGCAAGCCAGATGCTTCTGGACGGCTGTTATAGTAAATACGCACTACTTCAGCTTGGTTTTTAAACTTAATAGTAAGCTTTGAACCTTTAACGTCATCACGCTTAGCTAAATCAAAAGTTGCTTTTTTCCAGTTACCGCTTTGATCTTTGTACATTACTTTATCAATGTCTAAGTCGCGGGTATCAAGTACAAGCGTTCTACTTTTGCTGTTGTTCCAATGAAGAGTATGCTCAACAAAACCTTCTAACTGCTTGTCGGCAAAGTCGACATCTAAATCAAGGTTTAAGTGAGTAGTAACAACATCATCAAGGTTAGCATACGAGTTTTGGTCAATCGCATTAGCCATTGCTTGCGAACACATACCCGCCATAGCGAGGCTTAAAAAAAGAGGTTTAATTTTCATCATTACTCTGAACACAAATAAAAAAGTGATGGTTTTATATCACGATTGGCACGGTGGGTTGAGTGATTTTTACAATCTAGTGCCACATTTGCGACGATGAGGTAAACTATTGCGATTAGTTACCGGTATTTTTAGAGAGCTTTGTGGCGCATTCATTACACTCCTTACATACATTTGCATTAAACAGCCAATGCCAAAATTTTGTTGAAATTACTCAGCTTGAGCAGCTTAAAACGCAAAGCTTTAACACGCCATTTTGCTTATTAGGTGAGGGCAGTAATACTATATTTTTAGACGATTACGTAGGTAGCGTTATTAAAATGGCAACCAAAGGTATTCAAATTACCGAACGTGAAAGTGATGTGTTAGTAAGTGTTGCCGCAGGCGAAAACTGGCATAAGTTAGTAAGTTACTTACTTGATAAAAATATTCCCGGGCTTGAAAATCTAGCGCTTATACCGGGCACTGTTGGCGCATCGCCGGTGCAAAATATTGGTGCTTATGGCGTTGAGATAGCTAAATTTATTGAGTTGGTAGAATACTTTGATATAACCACTAAAACTATGCACTCGCTAAATAATACACAATGTGAATTTGCTTACAGAGACTCAATATTTAAACATGCCCTTAAAAATAAAGCGGTGATCACGCAAGTGCATTTAGCGCTTCCAAAAAAGTGGCAACCAGTTTTAAGTTATGGGCCTTTGCAGCAGCTAGATGTTATTACACCGCAAGCAGTGTTTGAGCAGGTTATAAAAACGCGTAATAGTAAATTACCAAACCCATATACATTGCCAAATGCGGGCAGTTTTTTTAAAAACCCAATAATAACTAACCCCCAGTTAGCTGAGCTATTAAAACAATTTGCAGATTTACCCCATTACGAATGTGGGCACAGCCATCACAAGGTAGCGGCTGGTTGGTTAATCGATCAAAGTGGTTTAAAAGGGTACCGCGAGGCCGGTATAGAAGTGCATCAACAACAAGCACTCGTACTTGTTAATCACGGAGATAGTGAAGGTAGTGACTTAATAAAAATGATTAAACATATTCAGCAAGTTGTTTATACGCGCTACAACATTATGCTTGAGCACGAAGTACGTTTAATTAATCAAGCTAGCGAATGTCATATTAGTGTGGAGCCAATAGAATGAAAGCACCTGATGGAAACAAACTCGCTATTTTAAATGCACTCAACCAAGGGGGCTTTGTATCTGGCCAAGCCTTGGGTGAAAAGCTAGGAATTAGCCGAGCTGCGGTGAGTAAACATATCAAAACGTTACAAGAAATGGGCTTGGATATTTTTAAAGTAACCGGCAAAGGCTATTGCTTAAATAACCAAGTGGGCCTTTTAAATAAAACGCAAATTGATCAGCACTACAAAGCGCTAGGTGCTAATACTGCCGATGTAGAAGTGCACCCTATTATTGATTCGACCAACAGCGAGCTTATGCGCCGTATACAGGCTAAAACAGCGCTTGAGTCTGGCACTGTTATTGTTGCTGAAATGCAGCAAGCAGGGCGCGGCCGACGCGGCCGTGTTTGGCAATCGCCATTCGGTGCTAATTTGTATTACAGTTACTTTTGGCGTTTAGATGACGGGCTTCAAGCTGCAATGGGTGTATCAATTGCGGTAGGCCTTGCTGTTTATGATGCAATTAAAGCGTTATACCAAATTGACGTAGAGCTTAAATGGCCTAACGATATTTATATAAATAAACAAAAACTTGCAGGTGTATTGGTTGAACTCGACGGACAGCCGCAAGGACCTTGTCAGTTAGTGATTGGTATAGGTATTAATTTACAAATGCCTGAGAGTTTTAGCCAGCATATAGACCAAGCGTGGACCGACTTAAATCAACATACTCAAAAGCTTGATAAAAACCAGCTGGTGGCGTCACTTACTTATCATTTAGAGCAGCGTTTAGTGCAGTATCGTCAAACTGGCTTACAAGATATGTATGAGCAATGGAATTCGCTTAATGCGTTTGCTGGCGATTATGTTGAGCTAAATACAGGACACCGAAGCTGGCGTGGAATATGCGAAGGCATTGACCCACAAGGTGGAATACGAATTCGCCAAGACGGTGAAGTAAAAAGTTATTACGGCGGGGAAGTCTCTCTTCGAAAGGCGCAAGTATGAGATTACTGATCGATGTAGGAAATACATCACTAAAAGCTGTGCTGTGGCATAACGAGCAAGCACAACCAGCAGATATAAATAACCTACCTTGGGTGCAAATAACCGAAGTGATTTATGCATGCGTAGGGCGCAGTGATTTACTGAGCGATATTTTCGCGCAAGCGGCTAGCAATAATATCATTTGCTTTGAAGCTAAGGTAACCAAAACGCTTGGAGGATTAATCTGCGCTTACGAGCATGTGGGTAACTTAGGCATAGACAGGTGGCTTGCGCTTATTGCAGGCTTTAAGTTATACCCACATAAAGCATGTATTGTTGTTGATGCAGGCACCGCGACCACAATTGACGTGCTCGATAGTAAAGGCCTACATTTAGGTGGCTGGATTTTACCCGGGCTTGATTTAATGACCTCATCGCTTACACAAAACACCCAACGTGTTTTTGATGACGGTAAAACACCGTTTACTAATGAACTGGGTAAAAACACGCCAAATGGTTTAAAAAACGGTGCCTTAGTGGCAACCATCGGGGCAATTGAGCAAGCTAAGCTGAATTTAACGGCTCAAAAAACAGAACAAGCAACACAAATTATTTTTGCTGGTGGCTATGGCTCGCTATTACAACAACAATTTGCAGGCAGTATTTTTGATTCATTGCTCGTAATGAAGGGATTAAATTATTGGCATCAACTCAGTAAAATACGATAAAAAAGTGCAAAAAACGCGTTTTCGCGTGAATATTGAGCATTTAAACTAAAAATTTACACTTTTTTTAATTTTATTGTTGCATCCCAATAAACCTTACTCTAATATCTCGCCCCGTACTAAAGCAGTGCCGACTTAGCTCAGCTGGTAGAGCAACTGACTTGTAATCAGTAGGTCAACCGTTCGACTCGGTTAGTCGGCACCACTTTCCTTTTACCGGAAGTGAATTAGTAGAGAATTATCGTGGAGGGGTTCCCGAGCGGCCAAAGGGATCAGACTGTAAATCTGACGGCTCAGCCTTCGCTGGTTCGAATCCAGCTCCCTCCACCACTTT
>NZ_JADYXE010000055.1:0-27757 GCF_015864465.1 Pseudoalteromonas sp. SWN29 | reverse complement strand
GTTTTACCGTGGTCAACGTGGCCGATTGTACCAACGTTTACGTGCGGTTTTACGCGTTCAAACTTTTCTTTTGCCATCTTAAAAAATTCCTAATAAAGAAATTAAAGCCTGACTCACTATTGAGCCAGACAAGCTAAAATTATATAACAGCGCGAGCTGAAATTATTGTATCTGCAACATTTTTAGAGGCTTCAGCGTACTTCACAAACTCCATAGAGTATGAGGCACGGCCTTGTGTTGCAGATCGTAAAGCAGTCGCATAACCAAACATTTCAGAAAGAGGAACTTGCGCATTAATTTGCTTAAGTCCACCTAATGCATCTTCCATGCCTTCGATTATGCCGCGGCGACGATTTAAGTCGCCAACTACATCACCCATATTTGAATCAGGAGTGAGTACTTCAACCTTCATTACTGGCTCTAAAAGTACAGGGTCAGCTTTACGCGCCCCATCTCTCATTGCCAATGAACCTGCTATTTTAAATGCCATTTCATTCGAATCTACATCATGGAATGAACCATCATATAAAGTCGCTTTAACGCCAAGTAATGGGTAGCCTGCCAGTACACCTTGAGACATTTGCTCTTGGATACCTTTGTCTACCGCAGGAACGAACTCTTTAGGAACAGACCCACCTACGGTTTCGTTAACGAACTCGTAAATTGGTGACTCATCATCCGTAATGTCCATCGGTTCAAGTTTAAGCCAAACGTGACCATATTGACCACGACCACCTGACTGACGTATAAACTTCCCTTCAACCTTAACAGTTGAACGAATAGCTTCTCGGTATGAGACCTGCGGCTTACCAACGTTACATTCAACACTGAATTCACGTTTCATACGGTCGACGATGATATCTAGGTGAAGCTCACCCATGCCAGAGATTATAACCTGGCCTGATTCTTCGTCAGTTTGTACGCGAAAAGAAGGGTCTTCAGCAGCTAGTTTACCTAGTGCGATACCCATCTTATCTTGGTCAGCTATAGTGCGAGGCTCAACCGCAATAGAGATTACTGGTTCAGGGAATTCCATACGCTCAAGCGTAATAATAGAATTCGGATCACACAGTGTTTCACCTGTTGTTACGTCTTTAAGACCAATAGCTGCCGCGATATCGCCTGCGAAAACTTCTTTGATCTCTTCACGAGAGTTTGAATGCATCTGTACGATACGGCCAAGTCGCTCACGCTTACTTTTTACTGGATTATATACCGTGTCACCCTGTTTAACAGTACCAGAGTAAACACGGAAAAAGGTCAAGGTTCCAACAAACGGGTCTGTAGCAATCTTAAAAGCGAGTGCAGCAAACGGCGCTTTATCATTAGCAGGACGTTCTTCCTCAGTACCATTTTCTAAGATACCTTGGATTTGTTTCACTTGCTCTGGCGACGGCATATATTCAACAACGCCATCAAGCACAGCTTGAACGCCTTTGTTTTTAAATGCGCTACCACAAGTAACTGGAACAATCTCATTAGCTAATGTTCGTTGACGTAAAGCATTTTTAATTTCTGCTTCACTTAACTCTTCACCTTCTAAGTATTTATCCATTAGTTCTTCTGTTGCTTCAGCAGCGCTTTCAACTAAATGAGAGCGCCATTCTTCAGCTAATTCCAGAAGTTCTGCCGGTATTGCCTCATATGAAAAAGTCATACCCTGGTCCGCTTCGTTCCAGTTAATCATTTTCATTTTTATGAGGTCAATAACACCTTTAAAGTCGTCCTCAGCGCCTACAGGCAACTGAATTGGAACAGGTGTTGCTCCAAGACGAGATTTCACCTGACTAACCACAGCTAAGAAGTCAGCGCCCGTGCGATCCATTTTATTTACGAAGATCATTCTCGGAACTTCGTATTTGTTCGCTTGACGCCAAACTGTCTCAGTTTGCGGCTGTACACCAGATGAAGCACAAAGAACAACTACCGCACCATCTAGTACACGTAAAGAACGCTCTACTTCGATAGTGAAATCTACGTGTCCTGGAGTATCAATAATATTGATACGATGGGCGTCAAATTGAGCGTCCATCCCTTTCCAAAAACACGTTGTTGCAGCAGAAGTGATTGTGATACCACGCTCTTGTTCCTGCTCCATCCAATCCATAGTTGCAGCGCCATCATGTACTTCACCGATCTTATGAGAAAGACCTGTGTAGAACAGAACACGTTCTGTTGTGGTGGTTTTGCCTGCATCTACGTGAGCAACAATACCTATATTACGATAGCGCTCAAGTGGAGTTGTACGTGCCATATGATCCTCTTAAAGGTTAAAGACAGATTACCAACGGTAATGAGCGAATGCTTTATTCGCTTCAGCCATACGGTGAACGTCTTCACGTTTCTTAACCGCAGTGCCTTTGTTGTCAGCAGCGTCAACGATTTCTTGAGCTAAACGTAAGCCCATAGATTTTTCGCCACGCTTACGTGCAGCGTCTACTAACCAACGCATACCTAATGCGTTACGACGAACTGGACGTACTTCAACTGGTACTTGATAAGTTGAACCACCAACACGGCGAGATTTAACTTCTACCTGTGGGCGGATGTTATCAAGTGCAGTTTCAAAGATTTCTAGGTGCGACTTGCCTGATTTCTCAGCAGCCACGTCTAGCGCACCATAAACAATTTTTTCAGCAGTAGATTTCTTGCCGTCTAACATTACGATGTTAACGAATTTAGCAAGAAGTTCCGATCCGAACTTAGGATCTGGAAGAATTTTACGTTGACCGATTACGCGTCTTCTAGGCATTTTGTATCTCCGGTTTATTCAGGTTTGCTCTTTCGAGTCAATCACCCAAAACAATAATTATATATATTTAGTGCTTGGCCTTACTAACGGAATACAATTAGCCTTTAGGGCGTTTTGTACCGTATTTAGAACGAGCTTGACGACGATCGCTAACGCCTGCACAGTCAAGTGCACCACGAACAGTGTGAAAACGCACACCAGGTAAATCTTTAACACGACCACCACGGATTAGGATTACACTATGCTCTTGAAGGTTATGACCTTCACCGCCAATGTATGAAGTTACTTCGAAACCGTTAGTTAAACGTACACGTGCTACTTTACGTAACGCCGAGTTAGGTTTCTTAGGTGTAGTTGTATATACGCGAGTACATACACCGCGCTTTTGCGGACACGCTTTTAGTGCAGCTGAGTTACTTTTCGTAACCTTGCTACGGCGTGGCTTACGCACTAGCTGGTTAATAGTTGCCATTTAAATAGCTCCTGAAATTAAAATTACTACTGAAAAAAATAAAAAATCCGCCCTTTATTTACGAGCCTGCATTGAGCACACAAGTAAATGGGTGGCGGAATTTTAATGAGCAAAGTTTAACCTGTCAACCTAAACTAACCGTAAGACAGCATATAACTGTCTCACGATTACTTAATCTATTGATTAAGAACAGTTTATTGATTTCCAGACAAATCAGCATTTAGAGCGTCTGTAAGTGCTTGAGTTGCCTCTTCTGCACTTACTGTTTGCTCTTCTACTACTACTTTGCTTTGTTTACGGCGAGCCATACGTTCTTGATGATACGCAAAACCGGTACCGGCTGGGATCAAACGACCCACAATTACGTTTTCTTTAAGACCGCGAAGCTCATCGCTCTTACCATTCACTGCCGCATCTGTAAGAACACGTGTTGTCTCTTGGAAAGACGCTGCAGAGATGAAAGATTCTGTTGCTAGTGATGCTTTTGTGATACCCATTAACTGGATTTCATACTTAGCTGGTATCTTACCTTGTTTTTCAAGGTCACGGTTTGCGATATTAACGCGCGCCACTTCGATTTGTTCACCGGCTAAGAAGTCAGTATCACCGCCGTGTATGATGGTACATTTACGAATCATCTGACGGATAATTGTTTCAATGTGCTTGTCATTGATCTTAACGCCTTGCAAACGGTAAACCTCTTGCACTTCGTTAACGATGTAGTTAGCAACATGAGTCACACCACGTAGGCGTAAGATGTCATGCGGTGATTCAGGACCATCGGCGATAACTTCACCTTTAGACACTTGCTCACCTTCAAACACGTTAAGTTGACGCCACTTAGGAATCATTTCTTCGTAATGATCACCTTCAGCTGGAGTAATAACTAAACGCTTCTTACCTTTAGTCTCTTTACCGAAGCTAATAGTACCTGTGATCTCAGCTAATATAGCTGGTTCTTTTGGCTTACGAGCTTCAAATAAGTCGGCTACGCGTGGTAGACCACCCGTGATATCACGAGTTTTCGAACCTTCTTGTGGAATACGTGCTAACACGTCACCTGGGTTTGCTGTAACGCCGTCAATAACTTCAATCGTAGTGAATGAAGGAAGACGTGTTTCTTGCAGACCGCGCTCTTCACTTTCGATGATAAGCTTTGGTTCTTTCGTATTTACTTTAGCAAGATCTTTAACAACTACACGGGTTAAACCAGTTAGTTCATCAGTCTGTGCTTCAGTATTTGAATCATCGATATCGCTGAACGATACTTTTGACTTATGCTCAAGAACGATTGGGTGACTATGCGGGTCCCAAGTAGCAACGATATCGTTACCTTGAACTTCCGTATTGTCTTGCACTGTTAATACCGCACCGTAAGGTACTTTATAGCGCTCTTTCTCACGACCATAACTATCAATGATAGTAATTTCCGTAGAACGAGAAGTAATAACAATCTTACCGTCTGTGTTAAGTACGTACTTAGAGTTATGAAGTTTTAATGTACCGTTAGTTTTAACTTGTACATTATTTTCTGCAGACGCTCTAGATGCCGCACCACCGATGTGGAAGGTACGCATTGTTAACTGTGTACCCGGCTCACCGATTGACTGTGCCGCGATAACACCCACTGATTCACCAGCGTTGATGATATGACCACGTGCTAGGTCACGACCATAACAGTTAGCACAAACACCAAAGTCATTATCACAAGTGATAACAGAACGTACACGAACTTCATCTACTGAATGCTCTTCTAAAAGATCACACAGTTTTTCGTCTAGCATGATATTACGTTCAACAAGCACTGTATTAGTACCTGGAATTACAATATCTTCAGCAACAACACGACCTAGAACACGTTCACGAAGTGGTTCTACAACATCACCACCTTCAATAAGCGGTTTCATTGTTAAGCCATCTTTTGTGCCACAGTCATCTTCATTGATTACCAAATCTTGTGCAACGTCTACTAGACGACGCGTTAGGTAACCCGAGTTAGCTGTTTTAAGTGCTGTATCGGCAAGACCTTTACGCGCACCATGCGTTGAGATGAAGTACTGAAGTACGTTTAGACCTTCACGGAAGTTAGCTGTGATTGGCGTCTCGATGATTGAACCATCTGGACGTGCCATTAGACCACGCATACCCGCCAACTGACGAATCTGTGCAGCACTACCACGAGCGCCTGAGTCGGCCATCATAAACACTGAGTTAAATGACGGTTGCTCTACTTCTTCACCTTGTGCATTGATAACTGTGTCTTTCGACAAGTTAGACATCATCTCACGTGATAAGTTTTCGTTTACACGTGACCAGATATCGATAACTTTGTTGTACTTTTCACCAGCCGTTACAAGACCTGATTGGAATTGTTGGTTGATTTCAGTAACTTCAGCTTCAGCTGATTCAATTATCTGTGCTTTAACCGGTGGGATAACTAAGTCATCAATACCGATAGAAACACCTGACTTCATTGCATAATGGAAACCGGTGTACATAACTTGGTCAGCAAAGATAACTGTATCTTTAAGACCTAGACGACGGTAACACTCATTCAATAAGCCAGAAATCTGCTTTTTACCTAGCGGCTGGTTGATTGACGCAAACGGCATGCCTTTAGGTAAAATTAGAGACAGAATTGCACGACCAACAGTTGTATCGATAACAGTGATAGTGTCTTCTACTACGCCGTCTTCGTTTTTAACTGATTGACTAATACGTACTTTCACGATTGCGTGAAGGTCTGCATTGCCACTGCGGTATGCTTTTTCTGCTTCTTTTGGATCTTTAAATATCGCGCCTTCGCCTTTAGCGTTAATGCGGTCACGAGTCATGTAATAAAGGCCCAATACAACATCCTGTGAAGGAACGATGATTGGCTCACCATTCGCAGGAGATAGAATGTTGTTTGTTGACATCATCAATGCACGAGCTTCAAGCTGCGCTTCGATTGTTAACGGTACGTGTACCGCCATTTGGTCACCATCGAAATCGGCGTTGTACGCCGCACATACTAATGGATGCAAATGAATCGCTTTACCTTCGATAAGCACAGGCTCAAACGCTTGGATACCCAAACGGTGAAGTGTTGGTGCACGGTTAAGTAATACTGGATGTTCACGAATTACTTCGTCAAGTACATCCCATACTTCCGGAACTTCACGTTCAACCATCTTCTTAGCAGCTTTGATTGTCGTAGCCATGCCGCGACGTTCTAGTTTGCCATAGATGAATGGTTTGAATAGCTCTAGTGCCATCTTCTTAGGAAGACCACATTGGTGAAGCTTAAGTGTAGGACCAACTGTGATTACAGAACGGCCTGAATAATCTACACGCTTACCAAGTAGATTCTGACGGAAACGACCTTGCTTACCCTTGATCATATCAGCAAGAGATTTAAGAGGACGTTTGTTAGAACCTGTAATTGCACGACCACGACGACCGTTATCAAGTAGCGCATCTACCGCTTCTTGTAACATACGTTTTTCGTTGCGTACAATAATGTCTGGTGCTGCTAAATCTAGTAGACGCTTAAGACGGTTATTACGGTTAATAACACGACGGTAAAGGTCATTTAGATCAGATGTCGCAAAACGACCACCGTCTAGTGGTACTAATGGGCGTAGATCAGGCGGCAATACTGGAAGTACTGTCATGATCATCCACTCAGGGTTATTACCTGATTGGTGGAACGATTCCATTAACTTAAGACGTTTAGTGATTTTTTTACGCTTAGTTTCAGAGTTAATTGTTGGTAACTCTTCACGCATCTCAGCAATTAATTGAGCAAGATCGAGTTCACGAAGCAAGTCTAAAACTGCTTCAGCACCCATCTTAGCTTCAAACTCATCACCATGCTCTTCTAGTGAATCTAAGTATTCTTCTTCACCTAATAGCTGACCACGCTCAAGCGTTGTCATACCAGGCTCAGTTACTACGAATGATTCGAAGTAAAGAACACGTTCAATATCACGAAGCGTCATATCTAGCATTAAGCCAATACGTGACGGTAATGATTTTAAAAACCATATATGTGCAACTGGGCTCGCAAGGTCGATATGACCCATACGATCGCGTCGCACTTTAGTGAGTGTTACTTCAACGCCACACTTTTCACAGATCACACCACGGTGTTTAAGGCGTTTATATTTACCACATAAACACTCATAATCTTTCACTGGGCCGAAAATACGGGCACAGAATAAGCCATCGCGCTCAGGCTTGAAAGTACGGTAGTTAATAGTCTCAGGTTTCTTTACTTCACCGAATGACCATGAACGAACCATGTCTGGTGAAGCAAGACCAATGCGAATTGCATCGAATTCTTCGGTCTTATTTTGTTGCTTCAGAAACTTAAGTAAGTCTTTCACCTTAGCTCTCCTGTCGGAGTTAATCTTGAGGACGGATAATTTCGTCCCTACATTCTATTCAGCCGTAACAGATGCTGCAGCGTTAACTGCAGCATCTAATTGGCTTAATTTTCTTCCAACTCGATGTTGATACCCAGTGAGCGGATTTCTTTCAACAATACGTTGAACGATTCTGGCATACCTGGTTCCATTTTATGGTTACCATCAACGATGTTTTTATACATCTTAGTACGACCGTTCACGTCATCCGATTTCACTGTTAGCATTTCTTGTAGAGTGTAAGCAGCACCGTAAGCTTCAAGTGCCCATACTTCCATCTCACCAAAACGCTGGCCACCGAACTGTGCTTTACCACCCAGCGGCTGCTGAGTAACAAGGCTGTAAGAACCAGTAGAACGTGCATGCATTTTATCATCAACTAAGTGATTCAATTTAAGCATGTACATGTAACCAACAGTTACTTGACGTTCAAACTGATCGCCAGTACGGCCATCATAAAGTGTAACCTGACCACTACGAGGATAGCCCGCAAGCTCAAGCATGTCTTTGATTTCGCTTTCTTTCGCGCCATCAAATGCAGGAGTAGCTATTGGTAAACCACCTTTTAAGTTTTCAGCTAGACGACGAATTTCGTCATCAGTGAAGCTAGCAATATCTACAACTTGGCGAGATTCGCCAATTTCGTATGCTTGCTTGATGAAGTCACGTAGCTCATGAAGCTCACGTTGTTCTTTCATCATCTCTTCAATACGTTCACCGATACCACGTGCAGCAAGACCCATATGTGTTTCAAGGATCTGACCGATGTTCATACGTGATGGTACACCTAGTGGATTCAATACGATATCTACCGTACGACCTTTGTCATCGTAAGGCATATCTTCTACTGGTACGATAGTCGAGATAACACCTTTGTTACCATGACGACCCGCCATTTTATCACCCGGTTGGATACGACGTTTAACAGCTAGGTATACTTTAACAATCTTAAGTACGCCTGGTGCTAAGTCATCACCTTGGGTAATTTTACGACGTTTGTTTTCAAACTTCTTATCGTATTCAGCTTTAAGCTCATCGTATTGTGCAGCTAGTTGCTCAAGCTCAGCTTGCTTGTCTTCTTCAGCAAGGCTTTGCGTAAGTACTTTTTCAGCATTTAGAGATGCAAGTTTATCTTCATCAAAACCAGCAGCTATAAGTAGCTTACGTGCACGGTCTAAAACGCCTGCTTCTAAAATACGGAACTCTTCGTTGAAGTCTTTCTTCGCTTCGCGAAGCTGCATGTCTTCAACTTCTAACGCGCGTTTATCTTTTTCAACACCATCACGGGTGAAAACTTGCACGTCAATTACAGTACCAGTTACAGAATTTGGTACACGTAAAGAGCTGTCTTTAACGTCAGACGCTTTTTCGCCGAAGATAGCACGCAGTAGCTTCTCTTCAGGTGTAAGCTGTGTTTCGCCTTTAGGAGTCACTTTACCTACTAGGATATCGCCGCCTTTAACTTCAGCACCAATATATACAACGCCTGATTCATCAAGCTTGCCTAGTGCAGATTCACCCACGTTCGGGATATCTGCTGTGATCTCTTCTGGACCTAATTTAGTATCACGGGCAACACACTGTAGCTCTTGAATATGGATAGTCGTTAGACGATCTTCTTCAACTACGCGCTCTGATAACAAGATTGAATCTTCGAAGTTATAACCGTTCCATGGCATGAATGCCACGCGAAGGTTTTGACCAAGGGCTAAATCACCTAAGTCAGTCGAAGGACCATCTGCTAACACGTCACCACGAGTAACCGGTTCGCCAACCATACAAGTTGGTTTTTGGTTAATACATGTATTTTGGTTTGAACGTGTGTATTTGGTTAAGTTGTAGATGTCGATGCCCGCTTCACCAGGGATGCGTTCTTCTTCATGTACATTTACAACGATGCGACTTGCGTCAGCATACATTACTTCACCACCACGTTTAGCAACGATAGTTACACCAGAGTCTTTCGCTAGTGTTAACTCAATACCAGTACCTACTAACGGCTTATCCGCTTTCAATGTTGGTACTGCTTGACGTTGCATGTTTGAACCCATCAATGCACGGTTAGCATCATCGTGTTCTAGGAACGGGATAAGTGCTGCCGCTACAGAGATCACCTGTTGTGGTGATACATCCATATACTGCTGGTCCATGCGACCCATAAAGGTAGATTCACCTTTGTGACGACATGGGATAAGTTCATCAACAAACTCATTGGTTTCAGTTAAGTTTGAGTTCGCCTGTGCGATAACAAACTGACCTTCTTCAATGGCTGATAAATAATCAACTTCATCAGTTACAACACCGTCTACCACTTTGCGGTAAGGTGTTTCTAAGAAACCGTAGTCATTCGTACGTGCGTACGTAGACAATGAGTTAATTAGACCGATGTTTGGACCCTCAGGAGTCTCGATTGGACATACGCGACCATAGTGAGTTACGTGAACGTCACGTACTTCAAAGCCTGCGCGTTCACGAGTTAGACCGCCCGGACCTAATGCAGAGATACGACGTTTATGCGTAACTTCTGATAGTGGGTTATTTTGGTCCATAAACTGTGATAACTGAGACGAGCCGAAGAACTCTTTAACCGCTGCCGAAATAGGCTTAGCGTTAATAAGATCTTGTGGCATTATCGCGTCAAGGTCACCTAAGCTTAAACGCTCACGTACAGCACGTTCAACACGTACTAGACCAACACGGAATTGGTTCTCAGCCATTTCGCCAACACTACGTATACGACGGTTGCCTAAGTGATCGATATCATCAACATCGCCTTGACCGTTACGAATAGCAATTAATACTTTCATAACAGACACGATGTCTTCTTTGCTTAATGTGCCAGGGCCTGTGTCTGTATCGTAACCAACACGGCTATTGAACTTCATACGACCTACAGTAGATAAGTCATAACGTTCTTCAGAGAAGAACAAGTTCTGGAATAAGGCTTCAGCCGCGTCTTTCGTCGGTGGCTCGCCTGGGCGCATCATGCGGTAAATTTCTACTAGTGCTTCTAAACGGCTGCTTGCAGAGTCAATGTTCAAAGTATTTGACATGTAAGCACCGCTGTCCACTTCATTGATATATAACGTATCAATTTTAGTGTAACCGGCTTTAACCAATTCAGCCATTAGCTCTAGAGTTAGCTCGTCATTTGCATTTGCAATAACTTCACCAGTTGACTCATCAACATAGTTTTTAGCTACAATACGGCCAATGATGTACTCATGTGGTACTTCTAATTGCTTAATGCCTTTCTTCTCGATGCTCTTGATGTGGCGAGCCGTAACACGACGACCGCTTTCAACAAATACTTCACCGTCTTCGCTCTTGATATCAAAAGCGGCAGTTTCACCACGTAAACGCGAAGGTACAAGTTCCATAAGAACTTTACCATTCGTTACTTCAAACGTAGTGTTATCGAAGAACATATCTAGGATTTGTTCGCTAGAATAATCTAGTGCACGTAGGATGATAGACGCCGGTAATTTACGACGGCGGTCAATACGTACATATAAGTTATCTTTTGCATCAAATTCGAAGTCTAACCATGAACCACGGTAAGGTATAACGCGTGCGTTATATAATACTTTACCCGATGAATGGGTTTTACCGCGGTCGTTATCAAAGAATACACCAGGGCTACGGTGTAGCTGAGAAACGATAACACGCTCTGTACCATTGATTACAAAAGTACCGGTATCTGTCATGAGCGGAATTTCGCCCATGTAAACTTCTTGCTCTTTAATGTCTTTAACTGTGCCTGGTGCTTCTTTGTCCATAACAACAAGACGCAGTTTCACGCGAAGTGGAGCAGAATAAGTCACACCGCGAATTTGACATTCTTTTACATCGAAAACTGGCTCACCAATACGGTAACTTACGTATTGAAGCTCAGAATTTCCCGAGTAGCTTTTAATAGGGAACACAGAACGGAAGGCAGCTTCCAAACCATGATCGCCATCAGCGTCCGGCACTAAGAATTTTTTAAACGATTCTAACTGTGTAGACAGTAAAAAAGGTATATCCAAAACTTGTGGACGTTTACCAAAATCCTTACGGATACGTTTCTTTTCAGAATAAGAGTAAGCCATGGGGTTCCTCAGCTTGCTGATCTTTGACCCGACCTGTTCTTGTAAGAACAGACTTAACTGGCAGCTATGCCAAGATTTTACAACATTTAACTGTTGTTCTAATTAGATCCCACTTTAACACTAGCAAACTATAAAGCGTTGAAAGTAAAGAAAAAATCAGATTTTATTTGAACTAAAAGAGTGCATCACTCTATAGCGCAAAAAGGCCGGTGATTAAATAATCACCAGCCCTTGCCTGATTTCTCAGGCAGCGAACTTAGCAAAAGCTAAATTACTTAACCTCAACTTCAGCACCAGCTTCAGTAAGATCTTTTGCAAGTGCTTCAGCTTCTTCTTTAGATACACCTTCTTTAACTGGTGTAGGAGCAGCTTCAACAAGAGCTTTCGCTTCTTTAAGGCCAAGGCCAGTTGCGCTACGAACAGCTTTGATTGCAGAAACCTTGTTAGCGCCAGCGCCAGTAAGGATTACGTCAAATTCTGTTTTCTCTTCAGCAGCTTCAGCAGCTGGACCAGCTACCATTGCAGCTGCAGCAGTTACGCCGAATTTTTCTTCCATTGCTTCGATAAGAGCAACAACGTCCATTACTGACATTTCAGCAATTGCGTCAAGGATTTGGTCTTTAGATACAGACATTACAAATTTCCTAATAATTAACGGACATTACGTCCAAATAAATTTTACACCGAAAGTGAGATTAAACAGCTTAAAATTAAGCAGCTTGCTCTTCTTTCTGTACACGTACTGCTTCAATTGTTTTACACAATTTGCCAGCAGACGCTTCTTTCATAGCACTCATTAAGCGTGCAACAGCTTCGTCGTATGTAGGTAATGTAGCAAGCATTGCTGCATCAACAACATTTCCTTCAAAAGCGGCCGTTTTAAGCTCGAATTTCTCATTCTTTTTCGCGAAATCTGAAAAGATACGCGCAGCAGCACCTGGGTGCTCTGATGAGAAAGCGATTAAGCTTGGACCAACAAATGAATCAGAAAGACACTCAAAATCTGTTCCTTCAAGAGCACGTTTTGCTAAAGTGTTACGGACAACTTTCATCCAAACACCATTTGCACGAGCTTCTTTACGAAGGGCAGTGATTGCGCCAACTGTTACACCACGAGAATCTGCAACAACTGCAGATAGAGCACCATTGGCTGCTTCGTTGACTTCAGCAACTATTGCTTTTTTGCCTTGAAGATTTAAAGCCATGGGTGTTACTCCTGGTTTAATGGGGATACCGATTATCGGATTCCCCTGTTCTACTCTTCCCTACCAAACAAGGTAGAGATGCTTTTTACGGCGAGAGCCAGAAGGATTAGGAAAAATCTATCTGGGGTCTACACCGTCTACGTAGGTGAATATTAAGGCCGAAGCCACCTACGGTCTTGGACGGAAGCCCAATTTATCGTTAACCCCGAAGGCTTAACGAAATTATGGACTTCAACCCGAATTCTTTACTTTGCTAATTAATAAATTAATCAACAAAATGGCGCGAAATTATAGTACAAATTTCACGCCATGTAAACACTAATTAAGCTACAGTTGTGCTTAAAGTGCCTTGGTCAACAGAAACACCTGCGCCCATTGTTGTAGAGATAGTTACTTTCTTCAAGTAAATACCTTTAGCTTGAGAAGGTTTAGCCTTCTTAAGCGCAACAATTAGAGACTCAAGGTTTTGTTGTAATTGCTCTGCAGTGAAATCAACCTTACCAATAGTAGTATGGATGATGCCATTTTTGTCATTACGGTAACGTACTTGACCTGCTTTAGCATTTTTAACTGCTTCTGCAACGTTAGGCGTTACAGTACCAGTTTTAGGGTTTGGCATTAGACCACGTGGGCCTAAGATTTGACCTAGTTGACCAACAACACGCATAGCGTCTGGTGATGCAACAACAACGTCAAAGTTCATCTCGCCTTTTTTAACTAGTTCAGCAAGATCTTCCATGCCTACTAATTCAGCACCGGCTTCTTTTGCAGCTTCTGCATTAGCGCCTTGTGTGAATACAGCAACACGAACGTCACGACCAGTACCGTTAGGTAGTACAGTAGCACCACGAACGTTTTGATCAGATTTACGAGCATCGATACCAAGGTTAACGGCAACGTCAACACTTTCTACGAATTTAGCTGTCGCTAACTCTTTTAAAAGAGCAACTGCTTCATTGATTTCGTAATCTTTTGTTACTTCCACTTTTTCGCGGATAGTACGCATACGTTTAGTTAATTTAGCCATTTCTTAGTCCTCTACGTTCAAGCCCATCGCACGCGCAGAACCTGCGATAGTGCGAACCGCTGCGTCCATATCGGCAGCTGTAAGGTCAGTTCGTTTTGTCTCAACAATTTCTTCAAGTTGAGCACGAGTTACTGTGCCTACTTTATCAGTGTTAGGACGGCCTGAGCCTGACTTGATACCAGCAGCTTTCTTAAGTAAGTAAGCAGCAGGTGGCGTTTTCATGTCGAACGTAAATGAACGGTCACCGTAAACAGAGATCACTACAGGAACTGGAGCGCCTTTTTCGATAGACTCTGTACGTGCGTTAAACGCTTTACAGAATTCCATGATGTTTACACCGTGTTGACCTAGTGCAGGACCTACTGGAGGACTAGGATTAGCCATACCAGCGGCAACTTGTAGCTTGATTAGAGCTTCAACTTTTTTAGCCATTATAAATACCTCATTTGGTGGGTCTCAGCCTTGTGCGCGCGAGGACGCGTACTCTAACGGCTTCCCAGTTTAAAAATTGGTTTCGTACTTTTTGCACAGTAAAAATAAATTTTTACCTTAATACAAAAAGGCCGCTGATTATAAGTTAATCAGCGGCCTTTTTCAAGCTTCATACTAAAATTTAAATAAAAATCAGCGAAGCTTTTTTAATCAATTACCTATCTTGCTCAACTTGACCGAATTCAAGCTCAACTGGCGTAGAACGACCAAAAATAAGTACAGATACTTTTACGCGGCTTTTTTCGTAGTCAACTTCTTCAACTACACCACTGAAATCTGCAAATGGTCCATCAGTAACGCGTACAACTTCACCTGGTTCAAATAATGTAGCAGGTTTAGGTGCTTCAGCATTTTCTTGTAGGCGATTAAGAATACGTTCTGCTTCTTTAGGACTAATTGGAGCAGGACGATCAGACGTACCACCAATAAAGCCCATTACGCGTTCAGTGCTGTTCACTAAGTGCCAGCTTGCGTCATTCATATCCATTTGTACTAGTACATAACCTGGGAAGAATTTACGCTCAGATTTACGCTTTTGACCAGCGCGCATCTCAACAACTTCTTCAGTTGGTACTAATATTTCACCAAAGCTCGATTCAAGACCTTCGATTTTAATGTGTTCAGTTAACGTTTGAGCTACACGCTTTTCGTAACCAGAAAAGGCTTGTACTACATACCAACGTAACTTAATTTCTTTGTTCTCGTTCTCATCCGACATGGGATCAGATCTCCAATCCAGTTAAAAAGCCTACAGCGCGGAATAAAATGCCATCTAATCCCCAAAGGATAAGTGCCATAATCACTGTTGCAACCATTACAATTAATGTCGTGTGGGTAGTTTCTTGGCGCGTTGGCCAAATAACTTTGCGTACTTCAATTCGAGCTTCTTTAGCGAAAGCAAGAAAGTTACGTCCCTTAAATGTTTGCGAGGCAATTGCTAATCCAGCCGCTATTGCAACAACAACGCCGATAGCACGTAGTAATACAGATTGATCTGCATACATATGATTACCAACAACTGCGCCTGCAAGTAGCGCGATTGCTACTAACCACTTTACTGACTCCATCGCACTTGATGGTGTTTCTACATTCGTGCTCATAATATTATTACCTTAACTACAGACACAACAACCCTACACTACGGCAGGGTTAATCCATTAAAATCTAAACTTAAAAACAGACTTAATTTAAACCGGTTTTTAATCTCAGACTACTCAACTAACAAGTAAAACTGGCAGGGGCGGAGAGATTCGAACTCCCAACCATCGGTTTTGGAGACCGCTGTTCTACCAATTGGAACTACGCCCCTGCAAAGTGGATGCCTATTATACTTACGCAAAGCATTTACACAAGCCTAAAAGATACCCACATTGGAAAATCTAATTAATTAATTACATTATTGTTTAAACTGCTAATAATTTAATCGCTTATATAAACGTACAATCCTAGGGCGTGTTGACCTTTGTGGATTGAAATTTGTTTAATCTAGGGGCTATTAAATCGCGGCGCGAGGTTTGTAACCTAGTGGGCTAAGTAAAAACCGAGCAACAAAGAGTTAATCGTCCCTAGAAAGAACCCGATGGGCAGCGCATGTTTGGTATTTATGCTACGTTATCGCCTATTTATGGGGAATTATCACACTTCATAGGCTCTGCCTTGCCTAAAAACCAAACATACTGCTGCAAATTCAACCGCCAAAGATCAACACGCCCTAACATATAGATTATTTTTCTAAGTTTTTATAAACATCATTCAACAAGCTTGAAGCCCCAAATCTAAATGTATTTGCATGCAAGTAGCCGTCACCCATTATCGTGCATGCTAGCGCTAAATAATCACTGGCATCGGCAACAGTTTTAACACCACCGGCAGCTTTAAAGCCCACACGTTTATCCGAGTTTTTAATGGCTGTTAGCATAACTTTTGTTGATTCAAGGGTTGCATTAATGGCCACTTTACCCGTACTGGTTTTTACAAAATCGGCACCACCTTCAATTGCCAATTGAGTAGCCTGCGTTATTAGCGCTTCAGTTTTTAGCTCGCCGCTTTCTATTATTACTTTTAATTGAGCGTGCGACCCACACGCTTTTTTACTTTCGCTTACATAGCTAAGTACTGTTTGAACATCGCCCACGATTAACTTTTTATAAGGAATAACCAAATCAATCTCATCAGCGCCGCGCTCTATTGCAATAAGTGTTTCGTTAATTACATCACTCAGTGGTGCATCACCCGTTGGAAAATTAGTGACCGTTGCAACTTTTACGTGGTTAAGCTCACGTGCTGCGAGTGCTATTTTAGCATCATCAACAAAGTCACTATAAACACATACTGCGGCAGGCGTGCCCAGCGTCGGGTTTATACTATCAACAAGCGCTTGAATGCTTTTGGTGGTATCGCTGGTGTTTAAGCTTGTTAAGTCCATCAGTGCGACTGCTAATGCGGCATCTTTTTGGTGTTGTGTCATTAGAGCTCCGTTACTTGCTTGAGTACAAAATAGAATATGCTTCCATATTAACAAATTAAACCAAACTCGCTATAGCTCATAACCAAACACTATAAGCTGGTTATTTCACTTGTAACTCGTCGCAATCCCTTGTTAACTAACTCTTAGGCCTAAAAAGCCCACCTATTATAACTTTTGGTTATATCAACTTGGTTTTAATTATTTTTTACTTATTGATAGCCGCTATATTCTGCTTATCAGAATAAAGCGTTTTCTTATATTTGAATTTGTTTAGGGGTCTTATTACCGTGCAGTATTTACCTATCTTTACCAAACTCGACAACAAACCAGTATTGGTTGTTGGCGGTGGAGAGGTCGCATTACGCAAATGTCGCGCGTTTTTAAAAGCGCGTGCCAGTGTAACTTTGGTAGCACCTTGGTTTTGCGACGAACTCAAAGAGCATGCACATAATAATGAAGTAACGCTTATTGATGCTTATTTTGATGAGTCGCATCTCGATGGCAAAATGCTTGTTATTGCAGCAACCGACCGCGATGAAGTAAACAACAACGTATTTGAACTTGCCAATGCTCGTAATGTGTTTGTAAACGTAGTTGATGACCAACCTAAATGTACGTTTATATTTCCATCTATTGTTGATCGCGACCCAATCACGATTGCTATATCAAGCGCTGGTACAGCGCCAGTGCTTGCACGGCGCTTACGCGAAAAGCTCGAAACCCTTATTCCGCATCACATAGGCCCACTTGCAACGCTTGTAGGTGGCTTTAGAGACAAAGTAAAAAAACGCTTTAAACATTTTTCTGACCGCCGCCAATTTTGGGAAGGCGTGTTCGACTCATCTGTCGTGAGTAAAGTACAAACGGGCGATACCCAAGGTGCTGAGCAGCAACTAGAGCAAATGCTAGATGCTAAAGCTGAGCCCGAAGGCGAAGTGTATGTAGTAGGTGCAGGCCCAGGCGATCCTGAGCTTTTAACACTTAAAGCACTGCAACTTATGCAACAAGCCGATGTAGTCGTTTATGACTTTTTAGTGTCTGACGAAATTATGGAACTAGTACGCCGCGATGCTGACCTTATTTGTGTAGGCAAACGTTTAGGCGATCATAGTGTTGTTCAAGACGACACCAACCAAATGTTGGTCGACCTTGCTAAGCAAGGCAAAAAAGTATGCCGAATTAAAGGTGGCGACCCATTTATTTATGGTCGTGGTGGCGAAGAAGTACAAGTACTGGCTGCTAACAACGTAAATTATCAAATTGTACCGGGTATTACCGCCGCTGCAGGTTGTAGTGCGTATGCGGGTATTCCGCTTACACATCGTGACCATGCACAAGCCATTCAATTTGTAACTGGCCACTGTAAAAAAGACGGTCAAGAACTTGATTGGCAATCGCTGGCTAAACCAAATCAAACGCTTGCTATTTACATGGGCGTAATTAAATCGCCGCACATACAAAGCGAGCTTTTAAAACATGGCCGTAAAGCCAACACCCCTGTCGCTATTATCGAAAACGGTACACGCAAAAATCAGCGTGTAGTAACAGGCCAACTAGGCGAACTTGCCGACTTAATCCAGCGCAACAGCATTATATCGCCTGCGCTACTTATTATTGGTGAAGTAGCCGCCCTGCACTCGCAACTAGCGTGGTTTGGGAAAAACGAACAAACAAGCAGCTTTGCACAGCCGCTAACAGATGTATCAAATACATAACCGAATTTTAAATTTGTAACTTTTAATCATTTTAGTAGGACGACTAACAATGGCTTTAACTCACCTTCAGCAACTTGAAGCTGAAAGTATCAAAATCATGCGCGAAGTCGCCGCTGAGTTTGAGAACCCAGTAATGCTTTACTCTATTGGTAAAGATTCGTCGGTACTTTTGCACTTAGCACGCAAAGCATTTTACCCTGCAAAAATTCCGTTTCCGTTATTACACGTAGACACCAATTGGAAGTTTCGTGAAATGATTGAGTTTCGCGACCGTATAGCTAAAGAATACGGTTTTGACCTACTGGTACACAAAAATCCAGAAGGCATTGAAATGGGTGTAGGCCCGTTTACGCATGGCTCGGGTAAACATACCGACATAATGAAAACCCAAGGCTTAAAGCAAGCACTTAACAAATATGGTTTTGATGCAGCATTTGGTGGCGCACGCCGCGACGAAGAAAAGTCACGCGCAAAAGAGCGTGTTTACTCGTTCCGCGATAAACACCACCGTTGGGATCCTAAAAACCAGCGTCCTGAGCTTTGGAACACTTATAACAGCCAAGTTAATCCGGGCGAAAGCATTCGTGTTTTCCCGCTGTCTAACTGGACTGAGCTGGATATTTGGCAATACATTTACCAAGAAAACATCGATATGGTTCCGCTTTACTTAGCAAAAGAGCGCCCTGTTGTTGACCGTGACGGCACCCTAATTATGGTTGACGATGAGCGTATGCCACTTAACGAAGGTGAAGTACCGCAAATGAAGTCGGTACGTTTTCGTACATTAGGCTGTTACCCACTTACCGGTGCAGTTGAATCAACAGCAAGTAACCTAACTGAAATTATTGAAGAAATGCTGCTGTCTACGTCATCTGAACGTGAAGGTCGCGTTATTGACCATGATTCAGCCGGCTCAATGGAGAAGAAAAAACGTGAGGGGTATTTTTAATGTCTAGCCAAAATAACGATACATACAACGAAGTAAAAGAAATAGGCATAGACGCCTACCTAGCACGCCAACAAGACAAAAGCTTATTGCGTATGCTTACGTGTGGCAGCGTAGATGACGGTAAATCAACATTGATTGGCCGCCTACTGCACGACAGCCACCAAATTTATGAAGATCAGCTAGCTGCACTTCATAAAGATAACGAAAAAGTAGGTAATGCAGGAGAAGATCTTGACCTTGCATTATTAGTTGATGGCCTACAAGCTGAGCGCGAGCAAGGTATTACCATTGACGTAGCGTACCGTTATTTTTCAACGGCTAAGCGTAAATTTATTATTGCCGACACACCAGGGCACGAGCAATACACGCGCAACATGGTAACGGGTGCATCAACAAGTGATGTAGCCATTATTTTGGTTGATGCGCGTTACGGCGTGCAAGTACAAACTAAGCGCCACAGCTTTATTTGTGACTCGCTTGGCATTAAGCAGTTTGTTGTTGCCGTTAATAAGATGGATATCGTTGATTTTGACGAAACCGTGTATGAAAAAATTAAGGCCGATTACCTTAAATTTGCTGAGCAACTTAACGTATCAAACATTAAGTTTGTACCTATGTCGGCGCTTAAAGGCGACAACGTAGTAACGCGCTCTGCACATACACCGTATTACACCGACAAGCCGCTACTTGAATTACTAGAAGATTCGCCAGCAGCCGAAACAGATACAGGCTTTGAAGCGCGCCTACCCGTGCAATACGTAGTGCGTCCTAACTTAAACTTCCGTGGTTTTCAGGGCACACTTACATCAGGCAAGATACACGTAGGCGATGCAATAAAAGTATTACCGTCGGGTAAAACATCAAGCATTAAAGAAATTGTTACCTTTGATGGCAATTTAGATAGTGCTGAAGCAGGCCAAGCAATTACCGTTACCCTAAATAACGAAATTGATATTAGCCGAGGCGACGTAATAGTACCTGCAAATTCAACGGCCGTTGTTACTAACCAGCTGCAAGCTAAAATTGTGTGGATGCATGAGTCGCCATTAGTATTAGGTAAAAGCTATAACCTAAAGCTAGGCAGCAAAAACACTTCAGCTATTGTTACAAAAATTGATTACACAATTGATGTGAACACGCTTGAGCACGGCACTAGCGACTCACTGCAGTTAAACGAAATTGCGATTGTAACACTTGAACTAACCGAAACTATTTTGGCAGACGAGTACCACAGCAATCACGAAACAGGCTCGTTTATACTAATCGATCGCTTATCAAACCTAACGGTTGCTGCGGGCATGATTGAACAAGTACTGCAAAGCCAAGCACAGCAAAGTAACTTTAGCGAATTTGAAGTTGAATTTAACAGCTTAGTACGCAAGCACTTTCCGCATTGGCAAGCGCTTGATATTTCTAAGTTATAAGTTAACTTTAGCCTGTTAGGAATTTAAAAGCATGGTAGAACAGCTCGTTTTAACAGGCATTATGCTTACCTTAGTCGGGTGCCTTTTTGGCACCCGTATTAATCCAGCATGGTTATTTGTAAGCGCCATTGGCACCAGCTACTTAGCAGGGCTAATCGATCTTGAAAGCATGTTAATTAATTATGCTAACCCGTCGCTTATCACCTTAGTGCTATTGGTGTTAGTGTCGACCGCAATAGAAAAAACCACTCTAATTCAAAAGTTAGCGCAATCGCTATCTAAAGGTAGTTTAGTAAAATCGGTAACAAAATTGGGGTTATCAACCGCCTTTTTATCGTCGTTTACTAACAATACCGCCGTTGTTGCATCGCTTATTACCGCGATAAAAGACAACCCTAATCACTCCCCTTCAAAGCTATTATTACCGCTGTCGTACACTGCTATTTTAGGCGGCACTATTACGCTTATTGGTACATCAACCAACTTAATCGTCAATGGCTTTGCAGTTGATGCGGGCATGGAACCGCTGGGCTTTTTTGACTTTACCTTAGTGGGTTTAGGCGCGTTAAGCGTAGGCCTAATTACCATTTTAGTGATGCTTAAATACTTACCCGACAACGGTAAAAGCGACCAAGAAGTCGTGCCTTTTTACCTAGAAGGCAAAGTACAAGCAAACTCAAAGTTAATAGGCCAAACCGTTGAAGAAAACGGCCTGCGTGATTTAAAAGACTTATTCCTTGCTGAAATTATTCGCGATGGCAGCCGCATTTGCGCAGTCACCCCGCAGCAAATTATTCAAAAAGATGACGTGCTGCTTTTTGTAGGTGACATAAAATCGGTGCCATTACTTACCCGTTTCGACGGCCTAAAAGTAGTACACGAAAATCATCAAAAAGACATAGAACACTTAGTAGAAGTAGTCGTAAGTCAATCTTCAAAATTTATTGGCAAAACCGTAAAAGAAGCCCGCTTTAGAGAGCAATTTCATGCTGCTGTTATTGCCATTCGCCGTGGGCACGACCGCTTACAAGGCGGCCTTGGGCAAGTGCAATTACAAGCTGGCGACTCGCTTATACTTGCCCCAGGTAAAAACTTTTACACCTTGCCTAATTTAAAGCGCGAATTTGTGTATATTTCAGGGTTTGACTTACAAGCCCACCTTGCACCTAAACAATCAAACATTGTGCTACTAAGCTTTGCCGCAGTACTGGGTTTAAGCATTGTTGGCATAGTGCCGCTGGTTAAAGGCTTATTAGTATTACTGATTGGCTTAATGCTCAGTGGCACCATAAAACTTAACGAAGTAAAACGCCGTTTTCCTATCGAGTTACTCGTAGTCGTAGGTAGTGCCATTGGCCTTGCCAAGTTAATGATAGGCACCGGACTTGCCGGGCAAATATCCAGCGCCCTATTTATGGTACTTGGCGACTTTGGCCCTTACGGCGCATTTATTGCCATATTTTTAATGACCGTATTATTTACCGAGCTTATTACTAATAACGCAGCAGCTGCCTTGTCGTTCCCTGTTGCTTACTCGCTCGCGGTTGGTTTTAATGTAGACCCGCTACCGTTTATTACGGCGGTTGCCTTTGGCGCATCAGCCAGCTTTATATCGCCATTTGGGTATCAAACTAATCTAATGGTTTATAGCGCGGGTAACTATCGCTTAAAAGATTACATAGTGATGGGCTTACCCCTTTCTATTATTTATTCAATCACGGTATTAACCTTGATCCCGCTGGTATTTCCATTTTAATACCTGCGCTTACAGCATAAGAGACATTCACTATGGATGAAAATATAGTTTGGCATAACTACGCAACTACAAAAGCACAGCGTAGTGAGCAAAAAAAACATAAGCCCGCTATTTTATGGTTTACCGGCTTTTCGGGCTCTGGCAAAAGCACCGTAGCAAACGCACTAGAAGCGGCGCTTAATCAGCAAGGTACGCACACTTACCTACTCGATGGCGACAACGTACGCCACGGTTTATGTAAAGACCTAGGCTTTAGCGACGAAGACCGCATTGAAAACATACGCCGCGTAGGCGAAACCGCTAAACTAATGACCGACGCTGGCTTGTTAGTACTTACTGCGTTTATATCGCCTTTTAGAGCAGAGCGCGACATGGTGCGCAGCCTAGTAGACGAAGGCGAATTTATTGAAGTATTTATCGATACTCCACTTGATGTGTGCGAAAGCCGCGATCCAAAAGGCTTATACAAAAAAGCCCGCGCTGGGGAGATAAAACACTTCACCGGTATCGATTCAAGCTACGAAGTGCCAAACAATCCAGAAATAATTTTAGATACAAGTAAAAACACCCTAGACCAATCGGTTACACAACTGATAACGTATCTAAAACAAAAGCACATAATATAGGTTAACCCCATGAATCAAACCGAACTGCTAGAAGAAACCCTCATCCTTGCCCGCAAAGCAGGCCAAGCGATAATGGGAATTTACGAAAAGGACTTTAACGTTGAGTACAAAGCCGATGAAAGCCCCGTAACCGACGCCGATTTAGCAGCTCATAAACTGATTGTGGCAGGGCTTCAACAGCTCACACCCGACATTCCAATACTCAGTGAAGAAAACGCCGACATAAGCTGGGATGTACGCCAAACGTGGAAAAGCTACTGGTTAGTTGACCCAATCGACGGTACTAAAGAATTTATTAAAAAGAACGGTGAATTTACCGTAAACATCGCCCTAATTAAAAACGGCACTCCTATTTTAGCCGTAGTAGATGCACCTGCCCTTGGCGTATCGTACCTTGCCGCAGAGGCCATTGGCGCATTTAAAGATAAAGGCGATGAGCGAATTGAGCTTAAAGTAACGACTAAACCTAACAAAGGGTTAATTCGAGTTGTAGGCAGCCGCTCGCACCCATCACCCGATTTAGCCGAGTTTGTAAAACGCTTTGACGAGGTTGAAATGGTGTCTAAAGGTAGCTCACTTAAGCTGTGTTTAGTCGCTGAGGGCAGCGCCGATATTTACCCGCGCTTAGGTCCAACCTGCGAATGGGATACCGGAGCAGGCCATGCCATTGCCGCAATAGCCGGCGCTAAAGTAACTAAACTTGATGGTAGCCCGCTAATTTACAACACCAAAGATGAGTATTTGAATCCGTATTTTATTGTCTCAGCTATTGAAGAGTAAAGTGCAACGAGCTGCGGGCTTTAAGCTACTAGCAGCTCAATGACTATTTAAACACCCTAGGTTGGGTTGAGTGTAACGAAACCCAACATGTTTAAGTCATGAGTTTTAAGCGGTAGAATCTTCACTCGTAGAAGATAGCTTTAGCCACTAAAAATCCTGCTCTGCATTCTATTTGAAAAATAATCTCACTATCGAGTCACTTCACGCCGAACAAATAATTCTAATTGATTATTTGACCTCAACAACTCCAACGCTTGTTTTATAAGAGATTGTATATAAGCTTGTAACATTAGGTATTTTAGGTGTATTGTCTAATTTTGAGTCAGAGTTCAATACGGGCTGCCTAAGATATTCTGAATTATCCAACATTCTCCCTAAGCAATGGAACTTTTCACTTTCACTAACATCCTTTAATCTTTTTTCTGCATGGTATAACTTGTAGCTTTGCTTCAAACAAAGTAATAAATATCTGCCTTTATTTTTATCTAAGTTCAATTTATAAATAAGAGGCTCAATTTCGATCGGTATATATTTTTCATTAAAACCAAGGTAATTGATAAGTGCATTTGAATGCTCCCTAGCATCTTGTACATATAATAATCCATTAAAAATTTCATATATATTTTTAATGGTTAAATTTTTAGCTATGTAATGTACAAACTTTATTACATGTCTACATGTTGTAGATGACAGCTCATTGGGTAAGTTATCACTGCCTAGCTCTTGATAAGCTAATGTTTGATCTTCGTTGAACTTAAGAAAAATAAATTGCGAATACTTCTCTTGTTTAGATTCGTCAAAACTTAGCCACTTTTCTACAAATAGTAAAAGTGAAAGTTTCTTCAAATTTAATATATCTCGGATAACATCTTGATCTTTAAATTCTGAACTAAAAATACTTTGACGCAGAATACGCTGAACATAAAATGACATTTCATTGGAGCAACCAACTGTTTGTAAATATTCATTATTAGGGTTTAAAAGCCAAATATCTCTTTCTTTTAGAGGGTTACTATCACGTATTGAAACAGTCTTAATTTTTATACCTAGCATTACGCTTAGGTAATTTTTCACCTCTTTAGGAGTATCTTTTTCTATAAACCTTTCAATATCTGTCTGTTCACTTTTAAGTTTTGCAGAGTTTATAAAGTTAATATATTTAGAAAATAAGTTAGGCTCAACTTCTCTGAGCGCTAACATCATAAGCAAAGATATAAAATTGACCTCGCCTTTTAAGTTGTTATCCCACCAAATCTCATCGGCTCGACGAAGCACTTTTTTTAAAATACGGAAGCTCGAAATTAGTTTATTTAGCTCTGTTCTTTCAGGTAAATAAAAACCAATCCTTTTGGTTGGGACATTCTTAACATCATCCAAACTTCCCCATGAATAAGGGATAACAGAGAGCACTTTGCTCCTAGTTAAGTTCGCATAAATATAATTAACTAATAGGTCTGTAAAATCACTTTTTGCAATATCTTCTCTATAATCAGTAGCCTTTGAAATCACTTCAATATACAAGGGTTTCTCATTGCCCATCGCGACGATAAAATTGATGTGACTCAAATCTCGATCTTTTAACCTATCCAACAGCGCAGCTATATCATTTAAGCGCTTTTCGTTTTCATCGCCAGTTCCGCGATCAACGTCTTGTAAGGTAATAAGTAATTTATGGTTTGTTGTGTCAAGAACGTCATTAAGCTTTTGAAAGCTTTGCTCAATATCAATTGGGCCTGCGAGTAGTGTTGAAGCAAATTGAAATATGCCACCCCCCGATTTTAACGCTTCGGTATAATGTTTAGGCAGCGTACGAAATGCGCACATATCAATATACTGGCTTATATCATCAATAATATTGCTCAGTACAACATGGGCAACACTGCCGCTTGCAGCGCCCCATGTTGAAATATCACTGTGGATCCAATTAATCTTGTTTTGTTGTTTTACTCTTAGCTTTTCCTTATCAGATGACTCCAACTTTACCTGTTTAGGCTTTTTAAGCTCGTTTGCTATTGCTGCAACAATGCTACTTTTACCGCAACCATAAGGTCCACATAAAGCTATGTGCTGCGCTAAATCCTTTTCATCTTTACCACCGCCATTTTGTAGCCGCTCGGTAATGCGCGTGGCGTAAACCTGTAAATCGGGTTCTAATTCCTCTGTGCTTTTAATAGTTGAATCGTCTTTAAACCATTTTCGAAAATCTTCTAAGCTATTCAGCTCTGGATTTACCTGAATGGTTACATCTTCATTTTCAGTAGTGATGCTTAGCTGTTTACTTTGCCTATACTCATCAAATAACAAGTAAGCCGCCAATATAAAATAACTAGCAGCTAGGTACATAAAGACATTATAGGCAGGCGCTATATCGCCCAGGCTGATAGCAAAAACTATGTAAATTAAACTAAGACCAACCAATACAGCCGTAAAAATTGGCTTTTGGGTATAGAGCTTTGTCTGATAAATGACAGTTATGAGCATGCCAATAAACGTAAGTGCTAGGTATTTTAAGCTCATAAAACTTTGTGCGTATAACACAGCTTCATCAAATTTTGGTGCTGTGCTTAGCATGTAAAAAGCAGTCAGAAGTAATGACGCTAATACAGCTATTGTCACTGGCGGATATCGCCAGTTAAACCCAATACTGCGCTTGGGGTGCGATATATAAAACTTATCAAGCAGGACCTTGATGCCAATACCCGCTAAAAATGCGCTGCTGTAATGCAAAACCGGATTGGCATTTAAAATAGTGCCCAAACTCGAATATGCCTTTTGCACAAGACCGACTTTGCTTAAAAATACAGTAATTGTGGCGGCGGTAATTGCGCACAATAAAAGAGAAAGCCAACGAGTGGCTGTAATGCGGAGAGTTTTAACTTGTGACAACTTAATATCCTTATCAATACGTTACCTTGCCAGTGTATATCAATTGAACATTATTGAATAAGCAAGTTTAATAAATAAAACCGCCTCTTGGCTTCATTAATCGCATGACGCTATGACATGTTGGGTTTCGCTTCGCTCTACCCAACCTTGTATCTCTCATTGATAAATGATTAGCTATCATTTATCACATCGAAGTTAGTGAGCTTGCCTCGGCGTCTACCGCCAAAGTTTAAATTTGCGTTTATCTTGTAGATACCATCTCTCATTTTAAGCTTCAAGGTCGTATTTAACTTTCTTGGAGCTTAAACGCTTCTTGGTTTTTTATTACACCAAAACATATATGAATTAGCTTTCGCATATTTGCACACACAGCTTGCATCGGTGTTTTACCATTATTTATTAACGTTAACTTGTGTCGTTTTATTGTTTTATTCCATTGCCCTGCAACAATGGCCGCCATATAAAGTTTGCATCGAATTCTGGCTGGTCCAAGTTTACTGATTGATGTTCGCCCTTTTAATTTACCCGATTCATTATGCCGTGGGATTAATCCACAATAAGCCGCTGCTTCTTTGGCTTTATTAAATTTTTTAGCGGCGAATAAATACGTCAGCTCTCTCGATAATACGGGCCCAATACCAGGGATAGACTCTAGTAGTTTCCTGTTTCTTTTTAAATCAGGTTCATTATCTATGTGGTTATCAAT
>NZ_JADYXE010000054.1:0-30555 GCF_015864465.1 Pseudoalteromonas sp. SWN29 | reverse complement strand
CTGATCATGACATTGAGATTTAGTTCAAAAAAATCCCCGCTAATTTCTTAGCAGGGATTTGTGTATAAGAGACAGCTTTAATTAGTGGCTTTTTTATAACTATTAATCAGTGTTTTTTGATAAATGACTTAATATTTATAGGTGAAGAAAATTACGCTACATGCATGATTTTTATTCACTCTACAATGTAGGTATAGACACGTAGACTTAATTTCAATTCTCATACTTTATTGTTATTTATGCTGCTTAAACTCATAATTGCACCTTTGCTTATTTTACTAATAACATTCGCCCAAAAACGCTTTGGTAGTTTTGTTAGCGGCATAATTCCTGGCTTGCCTATTACCTCTGGGCCTATTTCTTATTTTATAGCATTAGAGCAAGGTAAATTATTTGCAGCTAACTCAGCGGTGGCCTCTCTTTATGGTATGAGTGGTATAGGTTTATTTTGTTTTAGTTACTTGGTTGTATCACGAAGATTTGGTGTGTTTAAGTCGCTTTTTACAGCGTTAAGCATTTGGTGTGTATTTAGCATTATTACTTTATTTTTGCCTGTGGATATTATTGTGGCGAGTGTGGTTTCGCTGTGTATTTTACTCGGTTTAACTGTTATCTCTACAAAGCTAAATATATCAGTTGATGCAAAACCATTAAATGCTCGCTGGGAGCTGCCAGTAAAAATGGTACTCGTAACAAGTTTTATTGTGCTTGTTACGTTTATATCACAACATATAGGGTCTGCTTGGAGCGGATTAATATCTACCTTTCCGGTTATTTTAGCGGTGATGGGCAGTGTTGCTCACTTTAGTGACAAACAAGCCTCAACGTTTAAAATTCTTAATGGCGGTATTATTGGTTCATTAGGTGGGTGTGTATTTTTTGCAGTGATTGCGTTTATGTTAAAGCATCACTTTATGATTTGGCAGGTATACGCAACAGCAGCTATTTGCTCAACGTTATTTACTATTATTTTTAGCCAATTCATTAATCGCCAATTTAGTAAGCGAGCTATGCTAAACACCAAAAAAGCAGTGCTTAAAATTGACTCGCTCGGTTAATTTATATCTCTAAAGACATAATTTTTAGCTAGTTAGTTAGCTATGTAATTGAGTTAACATTTCACTTGGTGTTTTATTGAAGTGACGCTTAAATTCGCGGCTAAATTGCGATGGGCTGGTATAGCCAACTTTTAATGCTGCTTCGTTTGCCTTGCTTCCACTACTGGTTATAAGCTCTTTGGCTTTAGCTAAGCGTACTTTTTTTAAATATTGTAATGGTGACTCAAACGTTACTTGTCTAAAAGCACGATGAAACGACGATACACTCATATTTACATCTTCAGCTAACCCTTCAACCGTAATTTGATTGGCATAACTACTGTGCATAGTCGACAGCGTACGTGCTATGCGCGCATAGTGCCCGTCGTGCATGGCAAGGCCTATTAACGTGTCGCCTTGTGGGCCGCAAAGCACACGATATACTAATTCTTTTACTATATCTTCGCCAAAAATGTCAGCCTCAATAGGGTTATTAAGCACGCTAAGTAAGCGGTGGGTTACTTGCTCCATTGCGCCATCTATTTTAGCCGATTGAACGCCACCCATTTGCCCTGAAGTGAATGGTTTATGTGTACCAATTTGGTTTACTAGTTTGTGTAACATTACCGGGTTTATATCTATAACTATGCCCATTACAGGCAGGTTGTTATCAGTAAAAGCTTCGCACTCAAGTGGCACAGGTACACCTAAAACAAGGTAGTCACCTTCACCATATTTTATTTGATGTTCAGGGAAATGAATTATTTTATGTCCTTGCCCAACAATAATAATACCTGAGTTATATATGAGTGGCTGGCGTGGTGAGCTTTTACTTGCACGATGAAAATACACACCTGGAATAATGGTTTCCATGTTGCCTTCAAAGTTGAGTAAATTATTGTGCTCTGCAAATTTTTGCATCATGTTGGCTATTGAGGACATTAAAACATCTATTATCGTACGAATTTTGCGTAAAATATCAATATTGACAGTTTTAGGCAAGCTTTTGCGAGTTATTGGGCTTTTTTAATGTTTGTTTTGCCACTAATATGCACTCATTGAAGTTTGGCTTAGTTAGTAACTAAGCATTATATTTAGTATTTAACCGTCACCTAGGAGCAAAATAATGAAATTTAGCTACGTAAATCCAACACTTATCCAGTTCGGCCAAGAACAAATTGCCTCACTAACTGATTTGATCGCAAAGGATCAAAAAGTACTTGTAGTGTACGGCGGCGGTTCAATTAAAAAGAACGGCGTGTACGACCAAGTTGCAGCAGCACTTGAAGGCTTTGATTGGGTTGAATTCTCGGGCGTTGGCGCTAACCCAACAATTGAAGTGTTAGACCAAGCAGTAAAAATTTGTAAAGAACAAGATATCGACTTTGTACTAGCTGTAGGCGGCGGTTCAGTAATCGACGGCGTTAAATACATTGCAGCATCTGCCGTTTACGATGGCGAAGGTTGGGATATTCCTACTGGTAAACATAAAGTAACTAGCGCATTACCTATTGGGGCAGTACTTACGCTTCCAGCTACAGGTTCTGAGTCTAACCAAGGTTCTGTTGTGAGCAAAGCTGCGACTAAACAAAAACTTCCGTTTATGTCTCCTGCGGTACAACCTAAGTTTGCAATTATGGACCCTGATGTAATGAAAACATTACCGCAGCGTCAACTTGTGAATGGTCTAGTAGATGCATGGGTTCATACCTGTGAGCAGTACCTAACATTCCCTGAAACAGCATTGGTTCAAGAAGGTTACGCAGAGGCACTTTTAAGAACGCTTAAAACATTAGGCGATAACTTTGAAAACCAAGACGATGCATGGCGCGCAAACCTTATGTGGGCAGCTAACCAAGCACTTAATGGTTTAATTGGTTCTGGTGTATCGCAAGATTGGGCTACGCACATGATTGGCCACGAGCTTACAGCCGCTTACGGTGTTGACCATGCACGTTCACTTGCTATTGTTCAGCCTTCTTTACTGCGCAACCAATTTGCAGTTAAAAAAGCAAAACTAGAGCAAATGGGTAAAAACGTATTTGGTCATGAGCAAACTGACGACTTAGCTGAGAAAACAATTGCAGCAATTGAAGCGTTTTACCACAGCCTTGACGTAGCAACTGTGCTTACTGAACATGGCGATGATAAAGCCGCGGCTATTGACAATATTATTGGCAAACTTGAAGCACATGGCATGGTTGCTCTTGGTGAAAACCAAGCTATTACGCTTAAAGAAAGCCGTGAAATTTTAGAACAAGCTGTTGCTTAATCACTTTTAAGTAACTTAAAACTAAAAGCCGCTAACGTTTAAAGTTAGCGGCTTTTTTGTGCATAAAATATATTAAAAACACAGTGTTTATAATTAACCAATAATATCGATATTAATGTTTTTAAATGATGATAGTAAACTGTGCTCAACGGTTAGGAAAAACCTAACGCTCAAATAAATTAAACGGGACTAAAACTCATGAAATTATTAAACACATTATTAAGCTCAAAAGCAGGCGTAGCAGCATTAATTTTACGAGTGCCAGTTGGCCTTATTTTAGCGGCGCATGGTGCACAAAAATTATTTGCTTGGTTTGGCGGTTATGGCCTGGAAGGCACAGGGCAATGGATGGCAAGTATTGGCTTAGAGCCAGGTTATTGGTTAGCAATGATGGCAGGTAGCGCTGAGTTTTTTGGTGGCATTGCATTAGCAATTGGTTTGTTAACTCGCCCAGCAGCTGTAGTTGCCGGCTTTACTATGCTGATTGCTATTTTTAGCGTACATATTAGTAATGGCTTATTTATGGCAAACAATGGCTATGAATACGCATTAACGTTACTTGTAGTAACTGTAGTTTTAGCAATTCAAGGAGCGGGAAGCTTTTCGCTTGATAACGTATTAGTTAAAAAGCTAGCTAAAAAATAGAGTTTATTAATTGAAGAATAGCGGCCAATTTGGCCGCTGTTTTTATAGGCTAACTACTAAATTATTTAGCTGAAAAAGTTAAAGAATAACTATACTGCTTTTGCTCAAGTAAATATTCTTTATGGGTGCTTGGGCTCCACGAGTCATCGCCACCCACGCCCATATGTTGATGATCAATATGTACATGCACGCAGTCATCAGCAATTAGCTCATTAGTGTGCTTTGCCTGTGTTAACATGCTTTTCGAATATTCACTGGCTGCAAATAAAAACGCGCCAGTTACGGTTAAGTTATTAATGCTCAGTAATTGGCAATCGCTACGCAGGCCGTTATCAGTTGGAAATATATACGGTGTATGTAGATCATTTAAGCTCAAGCTATAATAACCTAAACGTGCAGCGGCTTTGCGATCTGGGTAGTTTTCAAAAGGACCTAACCCTAGCCAATTTACTTGTGTATCGCTTTGCTTGTTAAGCGTTGTACTTAATCCTATTCGCGGCATTGGCGGTAGGGTGTCGTTTAAGTTCACATCAACATTTAAGCTAATATTGCCGGTATTATTGAGGGTATATAACCACTGTGTTTGAGCCTGTAGCACGCCATTAAACTCGTAATTAAATACACAAGTAATACGTACATCAACGCTTGATTGCACTGCATTAATTGAGCTACAAGTGCGCTGCCATTGCCCAATACCTGCGCGCAACCAACGAGCTTCCCATGCATTAGGATCTAGGTTGTCTACCTCGCTTACACCAATATCGTTATCAAGTGGTGCACGATAAAAATTATCAACTAATGGGCTACTAATAACCTGAGTATCGTTTTGTAACCACTGCTCTATAAGCCCTGATTGCTTACTAAAAATAAGTTTAAACTTATCGCCTTCAATACTTAGGTGAGAGTCTGTTTCATTAACACTTATAGCGCTTTGCTCTGTAGCTGATGCAAACACATTACGGCTTAAGCTCTTGCTGTTTATAAGCTTAAACTGCGCGGTATCCATAACGTGATTAGCGTTTGCAAAGTGCGAGTCGTTAATTAGCACACACTCTAAATTTAAGTGATACTGTGCGCCTTGCTCAAACGTTGTTTTAGTTTCAATAGTTAAAGTGTGCGTACTTTGCGGCGCTATATTAAGTACTTGCTCGCCTTGCTCAACGCATATGCCATTTTGCATTAATTGCCAAACGAGTTTTTCGTTATCTGTTGCCCTAAATACGTAATCGCTAAATACATCAATACTGTATTGATTTTTATTTTGCTCACGCAGTGTAAATTGTAAATGTTGCTGGCTGTATTTAGCTTCAAATAGGCTTGGGTGCGGTGTACGGTCAGGGAATAATAAACCGTTTATACAAAATTGACGGTCATTTAGTTCATCACCAAAGTCGCCACCGTAAGCCCAGTAATGCTCGCCATTTTCGTCTGTTTTAGATAAACCTTGGTCTACCCAATCCCAAATAAAGCCACCTTGTAGGCGTGGGTATTCTCTAAATGCTTGCCAGTAATCGTCAAAGCTACCTAGGCTGTTACCCATAGCGTGCGCGTATTCACATAAAATAAGCGGGCGAGTTTCACCTGGTAGGCTTAGCCACTTTTTAATAGAGTATTTAGGTACCGCATCGTCTTTAATATCGGTATCTACACGGGCGTACATTGGGCAAATAATGTCGGTAGCCGTTGTATTTGCGCCGCCGCCTTCGTATTGCACTGGGCGAGAGGGGTCAAAGCTTTTTGACCAGCCGTACATAGCATCATGATTTGCGCCGTGTCCGCATTCGTTGCCCAATGACCAAATAATAATTGAGGCGTGGTTTTTATCGCGCTCAACCATTTGCGTATAACGCGACATAAATGCACCAGCCCACTGCGGATCGCTAGCTAAACGCCCCATAGGAAACATGCCATGGGTTTCTATATTTGCTTCATCAACTACGTATAAACCTAGCTCGTCACACAGTTCGTAAAAACGAGGGTGGTTAGGGTAGTGAGCAGTACGCACGGCATTAAAGTTATTTTGCTTCATCAGCTTAATATCTTCAATCATATCGGCGGTAGTAACTGTATGGCCGTTTTCTGGGTGGTGTTCGTGGCGGTTAACACCGCGAATGAGTAGCGGTTTGCCGTTTAAGCAAAGCTGCCCGTTAAGCATTTCTACTTTTCTAAAGCCAATGTTATAAGCTTCAACGTCGATGGTATTGCCTTGCTCATCAAGCAGACTCACAACGCAGCGGTATAAGTATGGGGTTTCGGCGGTCCATTTTTTAGGGCTTTGTATATCAATTGTTTGAAATACAACATCGCTCCAACCACCTTTTTCATCAACACGTTTATTGTTAGTACTTTGAATTTGCGGCTCACATAGCGCCTGTTCGCCATCAAAAACTTGCACTGCTATTTGATAGTTATTTGGCGCATTAATCGCCGTTTTTATATGTAGCGTTGCATCGCGATAGCAAGCGTCTAAATTGGGGGTTATAAACACATCACGTATTTGATTTTGTGGTTTTGTAAGTAAGTTAACATCGCGAAAAATACCGCTTAGCCACCACATGTCCTGATCTTCTAAATAACTGCCATCGCTCCAACGAATAACCATAACGGCAATAAGGTTAGTGCCTGCAACTAACAGTTCGCTTAAATCAAACTCGCTCGGTAAGCGGCTATCTTGTGAATAACCCACCCATTGTCCGTTACACCACAGGTGAAACGCCGAGTTAACGCCTTCAAAAATAATATGATTACGCTGAGTTAGCTGACTTTCGTTTATATTAAATTCAGTGCGGTAACAGCCTGTAGGGTTATCGCTTGGTACAAAAGGCGGGTTAACTGCAAATGGGTACTTAACATTACAGTAAATAGGTTTATCAAAGCCGTGTAATTGCCAGTTAGAAGGCACTGTAATACTTTGCCAGTTGCTGTTTAGTGTTTCACTTAGCAACGATTCACCAACCGCTTCGGGTTTATCAAATAATTTAAAGTCCCACTGACCGTTTAAACTTTGTTTTTGCGATTGCGTGTTAGTACGGGCATGGTCAACGCTTTTAAATCCATTGAGTGGGCTGTGCGCTTTTACTTGATTAACTTGTACTGAAATTGGGTTTTCCCAATCTCGGCGATTAATTATGTGCTGTAAAGAGGTCATGTTTATCCTATTGCATAAGCGGGCAATTATAATGCGCTAAATATAGCTAAAAATAATCGCAGGGGTTATGCTTAAAGCTCTCCTTTATTTGTCCAAAACTATCATTTTAATTATGCGCTATAACATTAAAGACATACTTGATATTGGTCCGCGTTGTATAGAACGCTTTATTGATTCACAAACGCTCGCGCAAATGCCAAACCTTGAAATAGCACTTGCGGGTTGCTCAAACCTATCGGGTCGTTATTGCGTAGCACGCTCAGCACCGCTAGAACATACACTTTTTTATACGCTTGCAGGGCAGGGTAATTTAACAACACAAAATGAGCAGTACACACTTAATGCCAATACACTTATTGTGCTACCAGCAAAGCAAAGCTTTGAAGTGAAAATTGATGCTGAACATTGGGATGTTATTTGGTTAAACCTTGCAAATACTAAACGTTGGCAGCATTTAAACTTAGCGCAAGCATTGGTATTAACCGAGCAAAAACTTGAACCGTTACACCTTGCTATGGAGCTTTTATACAGCGAGCCCAATGCTAATTTACGCGAAAGCGTAACGCCTATTTTAAGTCATTACTTAAATGCTACGCTGCAAAATAATTCACAGGGTGCGGCGCATAATCGTTTAATTAGTCTGTTTGAAGAGGTAGATAAGCGCTTGCAGTTTGATTGGACAATAGAGGTAATGTGCGAACATGTGCATTACTCATCGCCGCATTTGCATCGTTTATGCCAAGCGCAATTTGGTAAAAGTCCAATACAACAACTTATTTATTTACGCATTGAACGGGCTAAAAACTTATTGTTAAACACGGCTTGGCCAATTTCGCATGTGGCAAGTTATGTGGGGTACTCTAATATTTTTAATTTTTCCAAACGTTTTAAGAAGTCGGTAGGTGTGTCGCCAAGCGAATTTAGAAAATAACGTTAGCGGCTCTCTACATTTGAATAAATTTAAGGTATTGTGCGATTTCTTAAATTGCATTTTAGAGTTTTAGGTAGGTAATGCGCTCAAACCGTTTTTTAATAGTGATATTATTAGTGCTTGTACACAGCTTTATTAGCTGTGATGGTGCTGCGTATCATTTGCAAGAAGACGTTGATCACGTAACCAGTTCGTTATCGCAAGGCGACTCCACAGCCGATGATAACCAAAGCGATAAAACATCAACTACCGAGATTCATGCCCACCAACATTGCCATTGTGGCTACAACAGCACCTCTAGCCATTCAATAAGCCCAGAGCAAAGTAAAGCAACTTCGCCTGCGTGCTATAACGGGTTAAATTACCCGCCAGATGTACCGCCACCAAATTTTTATAGCTAGCTTTTAATTTTAAATACTTTGTAAAAACTGCCTGCGCTTGTGCGCTATTAGGCTAGTTATTTACATATTTAGGTTGCTTGATCGCGCTTGTTTTTAAAATAGGCGTAGTGATTAAGTTAACTCTGTTTGTTAAAAAACGGACACGCTATATGAATAAAAAACCAATTATGCTGGTGGCGCTAATGTGCGCGCTACCTGCTTTTAGTACTTTGGCGAATGTTAAAACATTAACCCTTAAGCAGGCACTGAGTAATACCGAACAACAAAATCTGGTATTAAAACGCTACCCTTATCATCAAAAAATATTGAGTGCGCTTAAATCTCAAGCTGCTCTTTCGCCTAATCCTGTATTGAATATTGAAGCTGAAAACTTACTGGGCACAAACAAGGCGCGTGGCATTCAAGGCGCTGAAATAACACTTGGGCTTAGCCAACTAATAGAGCTGGGCGATAAGCGCCAAAGCCGTATTAATTACGCAACCGCCAATATTAAAGCCCAAGCAATACAGTATCAAAATACCCGTTTAGCGTTATTGGCAACCACTGCTGAGCGATACTATCAAGGGCTTAAATTTCAAACATTATTAAGTTTAAATAGTGAACGTAAACAGGTAGTTACCCAGGCGCTTAAAGCGATTGAACAAAGAGCCAATGCGGGTGCTGCGTCGCAAGCTGATGTAACGCGCATGCGTTATGCACTTAGCCAAGTAGAGCTTGATAAAGCCATGCTTAATAGTGAATTTGAGCGAGCAAGTTTATCGCTTAACGAGCTGTGGAGTGAGGAGCAACCCTACGATACTTTTGCTGGCAATATTAATGTAATTACTGCGCTTAAATCAGCACAAGCACTTTTAGATGCGGTTAACCAAGCTCCTGAATTTGCATTATTACAGCAGCAATATTTACAGCAAACAGCCAACTTAACACTACAAAAAGCAAACGGACAAACCGATATTAACGTAGGGGGAGGCGTGCGCTATAACCAGCAAAATGACTCCAGCTCGTTAGTGTTTTCGTTTTCTATGCCACTGCAATTAAGCAATTCTAATAGCGGCAATATTGCAGCTGCAAATAGTCAGCTCATGCTTTTAAATGAGCAGCAAGGGCAATTGCGCATCCAGCTACGCCAGCAAGTACGTACTTTGTACGCTTATTATCAAGGTCGAGCTAATCAGGCAAAGCTATTATCTGATCAAATTATTCCTCAGGCACAAACATTGATTGAGCAAAGCTTAAAAAGTTATCAACGCGGACAAATTTCGGTGTTGCAATTGCTTGATGCTCAACAAGCACTTTTTGATTCTAAACGCACACTTATTACAACTCACGCAGAGCTGTACCAAGTGCTACTTACTCTTGAGCGTTTAACAGGCCAATCTTTAATTGAGACTCATCAATCATGAATAAAAATATAATCGCATTACTAGTATCACTTTCGTTTGCCAGCAGCTTTGTAAGTACACATGCATTTGCCTCTGCTGAGCATGGCGAGTCAGGTCATAAAGAAACTGAGCAACACGAGCAAAAGCAAGGTCCACACGGCGGCTTTTTATTAACTGACCCTAAATTAACACTTGAGCTTAAATTGCAAGAATTTGCAGGTAATGTTGAGCTACGTGTATATGGCTATAAACAAAATCAGCCAATTAATATAAACGACTTAAACATAACAATGAGTTTAAAACGTTTAGTTGAAGCCCCGCAAAATATACAGTTTACAGCTGAGGGCGACTACCTTGTGAGCACGCAATCAATTAACGAACCGCATTCGTTTGCACTTACCGTTACTGCTAATTATAACAGTGAGAGCATTAGCTATGAGTACGATCAACACGAAGGGCAAACCACGTTAACAGAGCGAGCTATTGAGCGCGCAGGCATTAAAACCGAGATAGCGCAAAGTGGTGAAGTAGATATTACCGATACGCTTTTTGGTGTTATTGCTCCAACACAACACGGCACGGTAGAAGTAATGGCGCCGTATGCCGGATTGATCAGTGATATTTTTGTAAGCATTGGTCAAAACGTTAAAAAAGGCGAAGTACTTGCCAATGTAACCAACCGCGAAACACTGCAAAATTACCCCATTAAAAGCCCAATTAGCGGCGTTGTAACCGAGCAATACTTAAAGCGTGGCGAGCTTGCAAGCACCAGCGCACTTATGCAGGTAGTTAACCTTGATAAAGTATGGGTTGAGTTATCGGCTTTTCCTGAAAACATTGAAAAACTCGCCATTGGTCAAAGCGCTAAAGTGTACGACCTACATCATCATTTAAATACGCAAGGAAAAGTGTTTTTTATAGCTCCAATGATGACTGGCGGGCACATAGCGCGCGCCCGTATAGAGCTTAATAACCCAGACGGGCATTGGCGCCCAGGCATGCATATAAATAGCGATGTAAGTGTGGCTAAAATAAATGCCAGCGTGCGTGTAAAGCCACAAGCAATTCAAGAGTTTAACGGTCAATTCAGTGTGTTTGTTCGTAAAAACAATGTATTTGAAGTGCGTCCCGTTACCTTAGGTGCAAAAAATAGCGAGTGGGTAGAAGTACTTACAGGCTTAAACGCAGGTAGCGAATACGTAACAGACAATAGTTATGTCATTAAAGCCGATATTTTAAAAAGCGGCGCAAGCCACGCTCACTAGGAGGCACCATGATTAATTGGATAGTTTCTTTTGCGGTTAAACGCCGCATGCTGGTGCTTGCGCTTACATTTTTATTTGCTGGATTTGGTGTATACAACATTCAAAATTTAGCAGTAGACGCAGTACCCGATATAACTAACGTACAAGTGCAAATTAATACCAAAGCGCAGGGTTTTACGCCATTAGAGGTAGAGCAACGCATTACCTATTTGGTAGAAACCGCCATGGCGGGCATACCTAAGCTTGATTATACCCGTTCGCTTTCGCGTTATGGGCTTTCGCAAGTAACGGTTATTTTTAATGAAGGCACCGATATTTATTGGGCGCGTCAGCAAATTGGTGAGCGCATTCAAAGTATTCGCTCCGACTTACCTAATAACGTAGAGCCAAACTTGGGTCCTATTGCCAGTGGTTTAGGCGAAATATTTACTTATAGTGTGCACGCCACGCCTAATGCGTTAAAAGAAGATGGCACCGCCTACAACGCCGAAGACTTACGTACTTTACAAGATTGGGTTATTCGCCCGCAGCTTTTAAAAGTAAAAGGCGTTACCGAAATAAACAGCCAAGGTGGTTTTGAGCGCCAATACCAAGTAGCGCCAGTGCCCGAAAAACTCATTGCCTATAAGCTTACTATTAGCGATGTAATTAGTGCACTTGAGGTTAATAACAGTAACCGAGGCGCAGGCTATATTGAGCGCTTTGACGGGCAATATTTAGTACGCTCGCCTGGGCAGCTTAAAACACTAGAAGACATAGCCAATACCGTTATAGCTAAGCGCGACGATGCGCCTGTACGCATTAAAGATGTGGCTAACGTGCTTTTAGGCAAAGAGCTTAGAACCGGCGCGGCCACTTATAACGGCGAAGAAACCGTGCTCGGCACCGCCATGATGCTAATTGGCGAAAACAGCCGCGTAGTGGCAAAAGCCATGGCTGATAAGTTAGTTGATGTGCAAAAAAGCTTACCCGCTGGCGTTATTGTTGAAGCGGTTTACGACCGCACAACTCTTGTTGATAAAACCATAGCAACCGTGCAAACCAACTTATTTGAAGGTGCCGTTTTAGTGATAGTAATTTTGCTATTACTGCTGGGTAATGTAACGGGCGCGCTTATTACGGCAATGGTTATTCCGTTGAGTATGTTGTTTGCCGTTACAGGAATGGTGGGTAATCGCGTATCGGGTAACCTAATGAGCCTAGGCGCAATCGACTTTGGTTTAATTGTTGATGGCGCTGTAATTGTTGTTGAAAACTGCCTGCGCCAACTCGGTGTAGCTCAGCATAAACATGGCAGGCTACTTACCTTAAACGAGCGTTTAAGTGTAGTGACCGAAGCCACCAAAGAAGTATTTACACCGGCTGTATTTGGCATTGTTATTATTATGCTGGTTTACTTACCTTTATTTGCACTAAGTGGCGTTGAAGGCAAAATGTTTCAGCCAATGGCATTTACTGTAGTTGCGGCGTTAATTGGCGCGCTTATATTTGGCGTTACCTTTGTACCCGCTGCTATTGCAGTGTTTGTTCGCGGTAAGGTTGATGAAACCGAAAACGCAGTCATGCGCGGCGTTAAAAAAGTGTATAAGCCATTACTTGGTATATCGCTTAAATTACCGTGGCTGATGGTGGGTATTGCCACTGCATTAGTATTAGTGCTTGGTTTTAAAGTTAAAAACATGGGCGCAGAATTTTTACCGAAACTTGATGAGGGGGATATTGCTATGCACGCGCTGCGCATTACTGGCACCGGTATTGAGCAATCTGTGCAAATGCAAAAAGAGCTTGAGCAAGCCATATTAGATCAGCCTGAGGTTGCTAACGTATTTTCAAAAATTGGTACTGCCGATGTAGCAAGCGATCCTATGCCGCCCAATGTTGCCGATACTTTTTTAATACTTAAACCGCAAGAAGAGTGGCCTAATCCAGCACTTACTAAAGCAGAATTGGTTCAGCAAATTCGTACCCGTGTTAACGATGTCCCTGGTAATAATTACGAATTTACACAACCAATAGAAATGCGCTTTAATGAGTTAATTGCTGGCGTGCGCGCCGATGTGGCACTGCGTATTTATGGTGACGACTTAAGCGTACTTAAAGAGTTTGGCGAAAAAGCCACAGGGCTAATGCGTAATATTGCAGGTGCTACCGATGTACGTTTGGAGCAAATGGAAGGATTGCCAACACTTTCGGTAACACCAATGCGCGACCATATGGCGTTATTGGGTTTAAGCGTAAACGATATTCAACAGACACTTGCCGCCGCTGTTGGTGGTGTGCAAACCGGACTAATTTACGAAGGCGATAAACGTTTTTCGTTATTAGTACGCCTTGATAAACGTTGGTCTAGCGATGTATCAGCACTTGCTCGTTTGCCAGTTGCTTTACCTAAAGATAGTAACCCAGAACTTGCGTTTGTACCGCTTGGCGAAGTGGCAACAATTAGCATTGAAAAAGGGCCTAATCAAATAAACCGCGAAAGCGGTAAACGTAACGTAGTGGTAACTGCCAATGTGGAAGGGCGCGATTTAGCAAGCTTTGTAAGTGATGCGCAAGCAAGCATGAATGAATCACTTAACTTACCAAGTGGCTATTGGCTTGAATACGGCGGCACGTTTGAGCAGCTACAATCAGCAAGTAAGCGATTGTCGTTGGTTGTGCCGGTCACTTTACTGCTTATATTTGGCTTACTGTATAGCGCCTTTGGATCGCTTCGTGATTCATTGATTATATTTAGTGGTGTGCCACTGGCATTAACGGGTGGTGTGCTTGCGTTATTGCTGCGCGATATGCCGCTTTCAATATCAGCGGGTGTCGGCTTTATTGCCCTAAGTGGTGTCGCGGTATTAAACGGCGTAGTTATGCTGTCGTTTATAAAGCAGTTACGAAGCGATGGTTTAAGTTTGTTTGATGCAATTCACAGCGGTGCATTACAGCGCTTGCGCCCAGTACTGATGACGGCGCTGGTGGCAAGTTTAGGCTTTATACCTATGGCGCTTAATTCGGGAACGGGTTCTGAAATGCAAAAACCTCTCGCGACAGTAGTGGTTGGCGGGATTATTTCATCAACTTTACTGACACTGTTAATATTGCCTGCGCTTTATAAGTTAGTACATTCTAAATTTACTAAAAAAGCAGAAGCTGAATTAGCTTAAATACTAGCTACTGATAATGTAATAAAAAAAGCAGCTGTAGTTACAGCTGCTTTTTTATTTGGGTATTATTTAGCAAAAAACTACATTAATTATACTGAAAAAGATTATCCCAGCGCTCATCAAGAATAGTTTTTGCGTGATCTAAATTTAGCGCGCTATACACGTCAGCTCCCTCTATTTCGTTACTACACGTTACTAAACGCATACGCACCAGCTTTTCAAGCGCGTCAGTAATTTCAAAATCAAGACTGCACTGGTATTTGCTTTTAAACCAATGCTCTATTTGTTCATCAAGCATTTGTGCGCTTAAGCCACTTTCTGATTTTAATAAAAAAGTATAAGCAAGTAAGGCTTCTTTTATGTCTTCTTCTTCGGCGGCGTCTATAAGCGTGTGAAATACGCCCGCGTTGTTATCGAGGTTTTTAAAGTAGAGATTATCGCTAAGGGCTTTCATAAATTTAATTTTACGATTTTTAAATTTACTCCATTCTTTAAAAATAAAGCTGCCAAACACGCCCATACCAATAGCAAAGGTAATAAAGTGTTGTTGAGTCATTTCTACGGCTTCACTTCTAAAGCCACCCCAAAAAGCAAACAGAGCAAGCAATAATACGATTGATGCGCCAAGTTTGGTTATAAGTACCACTGCACCGCCAACTAAAGCAGACGATCCAATAATGACCTTATCGATAGGGCGCATGCGCACTTCGCTATTAGGAAATAGCATTTCAAGATCGGCCTTTGGCACATTTTGAAACAACTTTACTATGGTTGAACTTGGCTCAAACCCCAGAGGCGTTTTATTTTTAGCTTTAAAATAAGCGCTATCTTTAAAGCGAATAAACACCGCTACGCGATCGTAATTAGTAAAGTGCAACGGATTTTTACGAAGGCCCCAAAAGCTGGTAATGGTTTCGGTAAGTTGCGACTCGCCACGGCGATAAAAAACTACTTCTTCAAAGTCATCAAACTCAACTTCAAGGCGCACTTTAAACAGTGACTCTTCATTTAATGCATCTTGTAAGTCTTCATTGGTGATCACTTCAAAATTAGCGGCATTAAGCACCTTGGCAAAATCTTTAGCAAAATCACGTTGGCACTGCGCTTTTTGATCAACCGATACGGGGGCTAACGATCGCGTATCGCTATTGGGATCAAACGGCGCATAGTTGTTTTTAAGTGACTCAAGTGTTGCGTGGTAATCGTAATGAATAAGGCTGGCTAGTAAATCACAAAACTGTTTAAACGATGTTTTTTGTGTGTTGTTATTGAGCTCTTCGCTACACATATCAACAATATCTTGCTTTCTAAAAGGAATAAAACGCGCACTTTGCATAAATTAATAACTACTGTGATAGGGAATCTAACTGTATGGGCACATAATAAAATATTCTTATAAGTATTGCGAATTTGTTAATGATAAATAGCTGACTAACAAAGTTAAGTATTTTCAGGCTGTATTAACCTGATTGTGTAATGATTAAAGCCGTTCATACTTACTTTCGCCACGATAAGGAATGCATATGGTCATTCAAAAAAAGTTAAAAGAAAAAACACGTAACTTTATCGACTCTAAGCATATGCTTAGCGGTATTACCGTAGCGTCGTTTTTAGAATCAACTATAGTGCCCATTCCGCTTGAGGCAGTGCTGGTGCCGCTAATGCAAGCACGTAGAGAGAAGCTATGGCTTATCGCGTTAATGGCGACTTTAGGTTGTATTGTAGGTGCACTTTTTGGCTATGCATTGGGTTACTATTTATTTGATGCGGTTGGTGATTGGATCATTAATACGTTTTCGAGCCCAGAGCAATTTGAAAACGTTAAACAGCAAATGCAAGACCAAGGTTTTTGGTTTGTTATAACGCTTGGCATCGTGCCTATTCCGTTTCAGATAGCAATGCTTGCAGCGGGTGCAACTAAGTACTCTATTTGGCTGTTTTTATTAGCCTCAGGTATTGCGCGTTCTATTCGTTACTTTGGCTTAGCTATTATTGTTTATTATGCTGGTAATGAAGCAGAGAGAATCATTAGTAAACATAAAACTAAAGCCATGATTGGCATCACTATTTTAGTGTTGGGGTTATGGGGACTTAGTACCGTAATTTAACCCAAATTTCGAGTGTTATCGTGAATTTTATCTTCACGAGGTTTTTTATTATTGTGCTATAGTTTTTAAATGAAGTACTGAAAACCTAGCAATTAATATGATTGAAACAGTAAAACTCACCGTTAAACTTTCTAACTTTTATAAAATGCCTTTGATCAATAGAGTTTTCAGTTTAGCTTTATTGATCTATATCGTTACGTTTACAGCTTACGCGTTAGATACTTTCCCTCCTTTAAATGTACAAAACAATGTGTATGGTTTTACTACCGATTTTATTAATTTAATTGTCATTATATTTCTGTTTTGGATGGTTCAATGTTCTGAGCTATCTAAACAGGCATATATTTTTTCTAGTTTTGGTTTATTACTTTGGAGCGTTGGAACGACAGCTGATGTGCTTGATGAGTTAGTTGTTCAGCCTTACTGGGTAAGTGTTTATTTTGAAGACTTATGTAGAACCAGCGGCATGCTTTTAACTTCTTATGGTTTATTTAAAACGATGCGCTTTGTACAAAGCATTAATAACCGATTAGCACGTGAGCTAATTACTGACGATTTAACCAAGGTACATAACAGACGCTACTTTTATCAACACGCTAAAAATTCTCAGCACTCGCCTTACGTTATTTTAATTATCGATATAGACCACTTTAAAGCTATTAATGACGAATTTGGTCACGATGTCGGTGATTTAGTACTTAAAGAATTAGCAACCAAATATGACAATGCTTTTGTACATAATAATAAATTTTCTCGCCTAGGTGGTGAGGAGTTTGGTGGCTACTTACCTATAAGCAACATGTTGCAAGCTTGTGATTTTTCACAGCAATTAATTACCATTGCGCATACTATTAACGTTCAAAATATTCGCCACTTAACAGTGAGTATAGGTGTTGCAATGCAAATGCCTAATGAGCCTTTAGATAAAGTAATGAAACGCGCCGACCAAGCTTTATATTTAGCTAAAAAGAATGGTCGAGATCGTTTTGAAGTTGCCTCGTAAGCATTCTTAATTCTATAAAAATACGTCCTTATTGTTTGCACATTTATAACACTTTTTAACGTTTTCGTAAGTAAGTGTCAGTGAGGGTAATGCTTTGTAAATCATGAAATTAAAATAGAATGTTTGGGTCATAATGGAGATATTAATAATAAGGAATAACCTTAATGACCAACTCCCTTTTAAAAGCTGCATTACCCTTAACTCTAATTACTGTTTTGTCGGGCTGCGGCTCTGACGATAGCTCAAGCTCAACAGGCTACATTCAAATGTATAATGGCTCGTATAACAGCCCATACACACGTCTATTTGTTGAAGAAACAGAGCGCTCAGGCGCTGATTTTGCCGATGTAACAACTCGCCATAACTACAGCACAGGCACTTTTGACGTAAGTTTTGAGTACCTAGATGCTAACGACAGCTATATAACAATTAGCGACCAAGAAGTATCTATTAAAGGCGATAAAACTCAATTAATAGTAATGAGTGGTAACTTTGATGAGCCTACATTTACAGAGCTTAGCGTACCTATTACAAGCGACACGGGTGAGTTTAACTTAGGGTTTTATAATATTGCAGGGGAGGACACTAACTACGATATTTATTTAGCAACTGATGATGGCGTATTTGAAAGCGCGACACTTTTTTCATCGGCTCAATATTTAGGTGAGTTAGACCTGCAAAGTATTGATGAAGGTTATTACACTATTTACATAACTAAAGCTGGTAGCAGTGATGTTATGTATGAGTCGTCATCTGTTTATTTATACGATGAAGCAAGTTATGTAGCGATGATCCGCCCAAGTTATGCTACAGAAGACGGTGGTATTACGCTTGATGTAGTAACCGATAATAACTACGTAACTGAACTTAAGCACCAATCTGCGTTAGGGCAATTACGCTTTATAAATACGGTTGATGACTACTCGCCAGTAAGTTTTTCGACTACACGCGGTACAATTGTAAATACAACAAATACAGTATCGAGTGACTCGTATACTGACTACGTTGAGCTTTCGCCTAATAGTTATAGCGTTGCTATGTATGACGAAGAAGGTACTAAACTCGCTGATAACTTTTTAATGACGCTAGAGCGCGAGCAAAGCGCGGTGGGTATTTTTTATAACGACGTTGATAACGGCTTACGCATGATGAGCGTTGAAGAAAACTTAACACCAAGTAGCTACAGTCATACGGTATCGGTTGTAAACCTAATTGAAAGCTACGCAGGGCAGTCGGTTTCAGATGTTGATGTATATTTTACTCTTAACGGCGAAACAGTAGACGACACCAGTAACGTAGTTGATAGCCTAGATAAGTATGACCAAGAAGAGCAAGTTGTAGATAACCAAGTCTACACTGTTTATGCTGTATATGAAGATAACGGTCAGCAAATTGTGCTTATTCAACAAAGCGATATGGACTTTACACAAGAGGGTAACTATATATTGATTTTAGAGCATGATGAAACAACAAGCTCAGGTTATAAAATGACTCTAGAGCGTACTATTACCGATAGTGTTGAATAAATTTACATATTTTAAGTAGTGTAAAGCCTAAGCGCCTACAAGCGCTTAGGCTTTTTTATTGAACAAAATTTACCTACTTATTAATAATTAGGTACACTCAGGGCATAATAATTAATAAGAGTGTGCCATGGATGATTTAGTTGGGTTAGCCGTTATAGTAATACTGGTTGTAGTTGCCGGTGCTATTTGCGGCTTAATAGCGCTAGTGCAGTTAAATGGATTAAAACAAGAGGTTGCTGTTTTAAGGGCCAAAGTAACACACTTACAAACACATAAACCGATATCGCAAAGTGAACCTCAAAGCGAAGCATCTACTGCTCAGGCAGCGCTTTCAAGGTCTGAGCCAATTGCTTATAAAACACAGCCAAACTTAACGCCCCAAAGCGCGTCGCCACCGGTAATAAATCAGCCATCAGCGCCTCCTAAAAAAGCCAAACCAGCTAAAGCATCAGCCATAGAATTACTCTTTAATAAACTACGCGCAGGGTTTGAGCAAAACTGGATGACCTGGATAGGCGCTATCGCACTTGCTTTTGGTGGGATATTTTTAGCTAAATATAGCCTAGAGGCGGGTTTACTCTCGCCTGTAATGAGGCTGAGCTTAGGCGGCTTATTTGGACTTGGCTTAATTGCAGCTGCAGCTTATTTGCACCATAAACGCATTATATTTGAAGGCTTTAATAATTACATACCCGCAGCGCTTGCCAGTGGCGGGTTTATTACCTGTTTTGCTTTAACGCTTTTAGCTTACAGCAGTTACAACATGCTGAGCCCTACCGTGGCATTTTTTGCATTAGCTATTATAGCAATTAGTGCAAGTGCGATGGCGCTTAGGTTAGGCCCGCTATTAGCCGTGCTTGGTATTATAGGCGCTTACAGCGTACCAATATGGGTTAGCACTGGCAGTGGTAATTTGTTTGCGTTGTTTATGTATGTTGGCTTTGTAAGCCTGTCGGCTGCGTTAGTTGCACGTAAAGTACAGCGTATTTGGCTATGGTATTTACTATGGGCTGGGCACATTAGCTGGTATTTAGTTGGTTTTACGCTACTTAAAGCTAATACTGTTTGGTTAATGGGAACGTTTGCTTTACTTAGTATTATAGGGTTAATTGCTATACCGCGATTGGGCTTAAAATTGAATGTTATAGAGCTCCGCCCGCACAGTTTTAAACGTTTAATTAACGTGCTTCCTGATCATGCATTACTACTCGCCTTTATAGCGCCCTTAATATTTACCATGCTAATAAGTCACTTTGATATGCAGTGGCAAACAATCGGCGTGTTAAGCATTGTACTAATACTATTTTTAGTCCTTAAAAATAGCCGCTGGGATATTTGGCAAGCAGTAGCATTAGCTAGTTCAACGCTATTAGTTATAAGTGCTGAACGCACGCATCTTTCGCCAAATCTATTTGATGACGCACTCTTTATATTCAAAAATGAATACGGTTTGGGTTTATTACTCGGATTGTTACTTACCGCTTTCGGGCTTTATTACGGTAAAAAACAGATTAAGCGTTTGGCATTTCATGTTACGGGGGCATTTAGCGCATTTGTAATGATAGCGACTTTATATACGCTTATTCCTAATTCTGCGTTAAGTACTGCATATCCACTTTGGGCTTTTGTATTGTTTGTAGTGGCGGCTATTTTAATAAAGCTTGCGCAACATCTCGCGCAACATAATACAACGCTTTTTCAGCGTTTTACCTACTGGGTAGGCGCTAATGCCAATATTACGTTAGCAACTACCATGCTACTAAGTGACAGCGGTTTAACCATTGCACTTGCTGTTCAAGTATTACTTATAAGCGTACTTATAAAACGCTATAGCGTGCCTATGCCACATTGGCCTATTAAAGCCTTGGTTGCCGCGTTATTACTGCGCTTAACGCTTGCGCCTTGGACTCCAAGTTACGATGCACTTACGGTATTTGGTTTGCATTGGAGTATTGTGGTTTATCCGTTATGTATTGCGTTATTTTTTGCCGCAGCTAAGTGCTTTAAAACATCACAGTTAAAAGTATGGTTAGAAGGTGCGGCGCTTCATTGTTTAGCGCTTTTTATTACCACCGAAACAAGTTATCAGTTAGTAGGGCATTATCCGCAATTTGATTCACTTAACTTTTACGAACAAATACTCCTTACCTGTAACTGGCTTGCATTAGGGTGTGTGTATTTACACAGATCAAAACTTGCCGGTACTTTAGCTAAGTTATACCAAGTGGCGGGCTTTGCACTTGCAGGGTTAGCAGGGCTTTTTGCTATTAAAACACTGCTTGACGATAACCCATTATTTGAATCACTTTACATAGGTGAGCTGCCAATATTCAACTGGTTATTACTATTATGGTTAGTGCCTGCAGGGCTAACACTTTGGCTAGCCAAACTTATAAAACCAATAAATGCAAAAGCGACGCCATTTATATTAGCTGTAGCGGGTGGCTTTGTATTATTGGCAATAAATAGCTTTATTCGTCAGTACTGGCAAGGGCCTTACATTTACTTATCAAAAGGGGCGAGCAATGCAGAGCTTTATAGCTACTCGGTTATTTGGTTAATACTAGGGGCTGGTACTGTTATTTTTGGTCATTTAAAAAATCAGTTATTAATACAAAAAGTAGGCTTAGGTTTACTGGCTGCAGTTATTGTTAAAGTGTTTTTAATTGATATGGCTAATTTGGAGGGCTTACTTAAAGCGCTTTCGTTTATTGGATTAGGGCTTTCGTTGGTGGGGTTAAGTTGGTTGTTCCAAAAGCTTAGAAGCCGAGTAAATCCAGTTTAACTTTATGAATACTTTATAAAGCAAAGCCCAGTGAAGATACTGGGCTTTTTGTTTTACGCTATTACTTGATAGCTTTTAACTAGAGCACTTTTTACTAGAATACTTTTAACTAGATGACTATGTACTGTGATTAAGCAGTGCCTTTAGTTTGCCCGGTTTAATTGGTTTACTTAAATAATGAATATTAGCGGCTTTGGTTTCTTGTTTAAGCTCGGTGTCGCGTACTGCGGTAATTAAAATAGCGGGTACTTGGCTTTGCCAAATTTCGCGCAGGGTTTTAATTAGCGTTATGCCATCGCAGTCATTGCCTAATTGGTAGTCCATTAAAATAACATCGGGTGCACCGTTTTCTTTAGCATGCGCCAGTACATTATTTACATTATCAAATAGCGTGTAATTAGCTTGCCACTTTTTAAGTAAGCTTGCCATTGCAGCTAGGTTTTCAGGGTCGTCGTCTACGGCAACAATATTAATTGCTGCACGGTTTTCTATTAGGCTGTTTGTCGTACTTTTTTGTTGTACAAACGGCTCGTCACCATAAGGTACCTCAATGCTAAAACGGCTACCTTTATTTGGCTCAGAATGCACATCAAGCGGCAAACTTAATAAGTCAGCCATACGTTTTACAACACCTAAGCCTAAGCCTACGCCTTTGTTATCGCCCGACTCAACACGGTAAAAGTCGTTAAATATTTTAGCTTGCTCTACTTCGCTAATACCAGGGCCTGTATCCCATACTTCTATTCGTAAATTGTGCTTTCGGTTCCTACAGGCAATTAATACACGGCCATTATCGGTGTATTTAACTGCATTAGAGACCAAGTTTTGAATAATTCGGCGCAAATAGGTTATATCGCTATGCACAATTTGCTGGTTAGAACGCACACTAAGCTTAAGGCCTTTATCGCTCGATAAAATAGCGTATTCACTTTGTAGCGGCGCTAAAATATCTTCAATATAAAAGTGGCGAGGAGTTGGGGTCATAGCGCCTTGTTCTAGCTTGGCTATTTCAAGTAGTGCCGACATTAAATGCACGGTTGAATCGAGACTGTCGCCTAATTTTTCAAAGCTGTTTTGGTTAGTGCTGTCGAGTTGCTTTTCGTCAATGGCAGCAAGGTATAAACGTGCTGCGTTTAACGGCTGTAAAATGTCGTGGCTCGCCAGTGCTAGAAAGCGCGTTTTACTGTCGTTGGCTTGCTCAGCTTCTCGTTTGGCTAAAGTAAGTGCTTGCTCGGTTTGTACACGGCTATCTATTTGAGCTTGTAAGTCTCTATTAATGGTTTGCACTTCTTGAGTTCGCGCTTCTATGCGGTTTTCAAGATCCATGTTTACTTCTTCAAGCGCATTTTGCGTACTTATGTGATTGGTAATATCCGAAAAGCTGGTAACAAATCCGCCATCGGGCAGCGGATTACCAATCATTTCGTATACTTGGCCATTACGACGGTGGCGAATAAAGTGATGCGAGCTGCCGTATTTTAAATGCTGCACACGTTTTTCTACTTGGCGTTCTATTTCGCCAGGGCCACATTCACCACGGTTAGCGTTGTATCTAATAATATCTTCTATGGGTTGGCCTACTTCTAAAAATCCTTCAGGATAGCCAAACATTTCGCTGTAGCGTTTATTCCAAGCTACTAGCTTTAAATCTTTATCGACAACTGAAATACCATGGCTTAAATTTTCGAGTGAGGTAAATAACAGATTTTGATTAAATTGCAACGCTTGTGTGGTTTCGTCAAAAAAGTTTACAACTTCTTCAAACGCCATACGCTTACCCGACGATACCGTATGTATTAATGCTTGTGCGGAAGATGCGCCCAGCACGCCTGTTAACGCGCGTTCGCAGTAGGCTATAAATTCAGGCTCTGGGTGTGCGTTGTTATCGCTTAAGTGATGGGCGAGTGCGTAATGCGCCAATACTTGTTGGCTGCGCTGAATACCTAAAAAGGTTTGTAGTAGTATTTTAAAGTCGTAAACAGTGGCTTTTACGTCTTTATTTAAGCGCCTTGATAAAATAGCCTGATCTTTAGGGTTAACAAAAGCAGCTGCCTGAATCTTATCAATTAAGCGCTCCTCAGCCCCAAGTGAAAAACTAATATAACACCCAATATTGGCAAACAAAGCTATCAAGGTTCCACGCGTTATAAGCGTTTGTTGTAGCTCGCTATCAAGCGTTGCTCCGGCATCGAGTATTGGCAGCATTAAAAATAGTACCCAGCAAATAAAGCCCGCTACTAAACCTGCATAAACCCCATAAGCATGGCCTTTTCGCCAGTATAAACCGCCCACAATAGCGGGTAATAATTGAGTAACAAGTGAAAAAGCAACTAAGCCCATACTTGCCAGCGCGCTGCTATGGCCAAACCATTGTTGATAGAAATAGGCCAAAATTAATATGCCTGCAATAGCAAAGCGCCTTACAAGTAAAATTCGAGACTTATAACTGGTAGTAATTAAGTTACGTTTAAATTTGCGACGTAGCATAAGTGGCAGCACAACATCGTTTGAAATCATGGTACTTAGTGTCAGTGTGGCGACCACTATCATTGCGGTGGCGGCCGATAAACCGCCTATAAATACAAAGGTGGTTAAAAAGGCATTGTCGTTAATTAAAGGTAGGGCAAGTACAAAGCTATCTGGTGAATAACCACTGCCAATTTCAGGATGAATAGCGGCTGTGGCAATAGGTAAAATCATTGCCGCAGTTAACAGTAAATACAGCGGAAAAGCCCAGCGAGCGGTAAGTAAGTGGCGTTTGTTTTGGTTGTCGACCACGGTTACATGAAACTGACGTGGTAAACATATAATAGCGGCTGCCGCCATTAAGGACTGACCAATAAAGTTAAAACTAAAAAAGTTAAAGTTGGTCCAGTGATCCCAAATCGATTCGGTTACTTTATTTGCAGTAGTTTCGGGCAAGTTAAAGAGTGTAAATACCGCAAGCCCAGCAACAGCAATAAGGGCAATTAGTTTAATCATTGATTCGAACGCTACGGCGAGCATTAACCCCGAACGATATTCGGTTACATCCACTTTGCGTGTACCAAAAAATATAGCAAACAAAGCCATAATTAATGTAGCCGAAAGCGCCAGCATATCGCCCGATATTTTAGTGCTACTTTGCAGCAGTAAAAAGCTGGTACTAAGCGCTTTTAATTGCAGTGCGATATAGGGAATAGTAGCGAGCAAGGCGATAACTGTAACCATAATTGCCGTGGTTTGACGTTTGCCATAGCGAGCTGAAATAAAATCGGCAATAGTGGTTATGTTTTGCTTTTTACTCACAAGTACCAGTTTACGTAAAAAACCTTGGCCGAAAAAAAATAACAAGGCAGGGCCAAGTAAAATGGGCAAATAACTCCAACTGCTGGTAGCCGCTGTACCTACCGAGCCGTAATAAGTCCACGACGTACAATAAATGCCTAATGACAGTGAATATACAAAAGGATGGTGGCTAATACGCTTTGCCAAAGGGGTTGTTTTATCGCCCCAGTTGGCAAGCCAAAACAGCACACCTATATAACTTAAAGCAACAATAATGAGTACGGCAGTCATGTTGTTATTAAACCTTATTATTTTAAATAGTTCCTCAACCCTATGAGGAATTAACACAATACCAGAACTCGTAGTGAGTGTACGTGCAGATTTTTATTTCTAAATAGCATTTATTTTATAAGACTATGAATTTAAAGGTTTAAATTTAAATTTGTAATTATATTAGACTAATGTCGCAGTATTAACCAATTTGTAACATTTGCTGTATTTTAAATATCCATAAATGATTAACTTTATGTAATTAAAGGTTTTTTTATGTTTCAAATAAAACCCAATCTGCAGTTTACGTAAACGTTAACAAGCTGTTACGACTATGGTCTCAATTCAATATTTAACCAGCGTTGCTAAATTGGTAAGCGAAGATAAAAAACCACTCATCGCGATATTGCGGTGCTTAAAGGGGAAAACAAAAATGGCTTTTAAAGATGAAGAACAAGCAAAAGCTTATTGGGCAGAAAACATTTCGCTGTTATTTAAACTCTTAGCAGTGTGGTTTATCGTGTCTTTTGGGTTTGGCATATTACTGGTTGATGTACTTAATGAAGTACGTTTTTTTGGGTTTAAACTTGGCTTCTGGTTCGCCCAGCAAGGCGCGATTTATACCTTTGTTGCTTTGATTTTTGTGTACGTTTTCAAAATGAATACGTTAGATAAAAAATACGGCGTAGACGAATAGGAGCTAAGCAATGGATGTTCAAACACTCACGTTTATAATTGTTGGTTTAAGCTTTGCGCTTTATATCGGCATTGCAATTTGGGCTCGAGCGGGTTCAACTAAAGAGTTTTATGTAGCGGGCGGCGGCGTACCTCCTCTTGCTAATGGTATGGCAACAGCAGCCGATTGGATGAGCGCCGCGTCGTTTATTTCAATGGCGGGTATTATTTCGTTTGCAGGTTACGATGGCAGCGTTTACTTAATGGGGTGGACAGGTGGTTATGTACTATTAGCCATGTGTTTAGCGCCTTACTTACGTAAATTCGGCAAGTTTACTGTGCCAGACTTTATTGGCGACCGTTACTATTCACGCACCGCGCGTTTAGTGGCAATTGTATGTGCCATATTCATTTGTTTTACTTACATTGCAGGGCAAATGCGTGGCGTAGGCGTGGTATTTTCACGCTTCTTAGAAGTAGAAATTGAAACTGGTGTTTACATTGGTATGGTGATTGTATTCTTTTATGCGGTACTTGGCGGCATGAAAGGCATAACTTACACACAAGTAGCGCAGTATTGTGTACTTGTATTTGCATACCTTGTACCAGCTATTTTCATCTCGATGATGATGACGGGTCACTTCTTCCCACAAACTGGTTTTGGTGCCACGTTAATTGGCAGCGATGGCGTGTACGTACTTGATAAACTAGATGGCTTAAGCGCTGAACTTGGTTTTGCGCAATATACCGAAGGCTCTAAGAGCATGATTGACGTGTTCGCTATTACTGGCGCGTTAATGGTAGGTACTGCGGGTTTACCACATGTAATTGTTCGCTTTTTCACTGTACCTCGCGTAAAAGATACGCGTATTTCTGCAGCATGGACGTTAGTGTTCATCGCCATTGTTTATACAACAGCACCTGCGGTTGCAGCCTTTGCTCGAGTTAACATGGTTGATACCATTAATGGTAAAGACGGTAGCGGTACAGCTTACGCAGAAGCACCAGGGTGGATTAAAAACTGGGAGCGCACAGGTTTAATTACATTTGATGATAAAAACGGCGATGGCAAAATGTTCTACACGGCGGGTAAAATCACCGATCCGAACAGTGCTAACGAAGTAAACGTAGACCGCGACATTATGGTATTAGCTAATCCAGAGATTGCTAACTTACCAGCGTGGGTAATCGCACTTGTAGCTGCTGGTGGTATTGCCGCTGCGCTGTCTACAACAGCCGGTTTACTACTGGTTATTTCAACCTCCGTTTCGCACGATTTACTTAAGCGAACCCTTAAGCCCGATATTACCGACAAGCAAGAGTTACTTGCAGCGAGGTTGGCAGCCATGGTCGCTATTGTTATCTCCGCGTACTTTGGTATTAACCCGCCTGGGTTTGTAGCATCAGTAGTAGCATTTGCGTTCGGCTTAGCGGCAGCGAGTTTCTTCCCAGCAATTATTATGGGGATATTCTCTAAAACAATGAACCGAGAAGGCGCAATTGCAGGCATGGTAACGGGTATTGGCTTTACCGCTGCGTATATTATCTTCTTCAAGTTTGTTAGCCCTGAGCTTAACAGCCCTGAAAACTGGTTCTTAGGTATTTCGCCTGAAGGTATTGGCCTAATTGGTATGATTATTAACTTTGCAGTTGCTGCAATTGTTCTTAAGTTTACTAAACCTACACCACCAGAAATTCAACTAATGGTTGAAGGTATTCGTAACCCTAAAGGGTCTGCAGAAGCACATGACCACTAGGCTACAATTTATAGATATAGTTTAGAAAACATAAAGCACCAAAAGCCCGACTTTAGTCGGGCTTTTTATTTGTTTAATAAATAAGTACATTAGATTGGTACATCACCATTTAAAGAGCGAATACAATGAGTGTAGAACAACAAGAAATAGCCCAATACGTTTGTTTGCAAGCGCCTTTTACTATGCTTGATAGCAGCGCATGCGAATACTTTGTAAATCATCTTGATATTATTTACCTCACCCGCGAAAACCAAACTCAGTGGTTACAAAGTGAAAACCCCAAACTATTTTTAATTCGCTCTGGCCTATACGATTTAGTTGATGCCAAAGGCGATGTTGTTACGCGCCTTGCACAAGGTGATTATTTTGGTTTTCCGTCGCTGTTAACCGGCGAGGCTATTCAAAATAGGTTGGAAGTACAAAAAGAGGGCATAGTGTATATGCTCTCCCAAACAGACTTTGACTTTTTACGCCGAGAATATAAATCGTTTGAACAGTACTTTGTTCGCGCTCATGCAAACCGCTTGTTGTCATCGCATTATAAAAGTAAAAACGACAGCTGGTCTGAGCGTAAAATATCAGAACTGATGACCCGCACTGCTATTACGCTTGCACCCGATGCAAGCATTAGACAAAGCGCAAAAAAAATGAAAGAGCATGGTGTGTCGTCAATAATGATAACGCAGCACGCACATTTAGTGGGGGTAGTTACCGACCGTGATTTACGTAACCGAGTACTTGCTGACGAGGTAGACCCACAAGATGCAGTAAGCAGTATTATGACCGCTAAACCTAAGTTTATATTTGAAAATAATCGGGTGTTTTCGGCGCTGCATTTAATGCTTAAATACAACATTCACCATTTGCCTGTACTTGACGAAAATCATAACCCGATAGGAATGATAACCAGCACCGATTTACTGCGCCAACAAAAAAGTGACCCCGTGCAGCTTATTGGGCGCATATACAAAGCACACACCATTACCGACTTAAAACGCTACGCAAAAGAAATCCCCGAACTTCTGCGTAGTTTTTCGTACAACATTGACGACATATCGCTCATTGGTAAATTACTCAGTGGTTTAACCGATGCGCTTACATCGCGCCTTATTCACTTATTTCAAGAAGAGCATGGCGCAGCGCCAACTAGCTTTAGTTTTATTTGCTTTGGCTCGCAAGCACGAGAAGAACAAACCCTGCATTCAGATCAAGACAACGGCTTATTACTCCCTAACGACTTAACCATCGAACAACACGCTTACTTTAAAAGCATGGGTGAGTTTGTATGTGAAAACTTAGTTGAATGCGGCATTAGGCGCTGTCCAGGTAATATTATGGCAAGCAGCGATGAGTGCCGAATGAGCGTAAACGACTGGAGCGAGCGCTTTTTTAAATGGATAAAAAGTCCTACTCCCAATGCAATGCTTAACTGTAAAATATTTTTTGATCTGCGCTTTATAGAAGGCTCTAACACTTTATACACCGCTTTTTGCGAGCAACTAATTCGTATATCACGTAATGATTTATTCTATGCCGCAATGGCAAGCGATATAAGCAGTAACAGCGTGCCAATTGGCTTATTTAATAAATTTAAAACCGAAAAAACAGATCAAAATAATAAATACATAGATTTAAAAAAGCGCGGTGTGGTGATTATAAATGACATAGTACGGTTATACGCTCTAAAAGCCGGTATTAGGCGCGCCAACACGCAAGAGCGGTTGGACGCACTACTAAAACATAAACTGATCAGCAAAGAAGATATATATAACCTAAAAGACTGCTGGCGGTTCTTAACGCAGCTTCGCTTGAGTACACAAATAAACGAAGAGGGCTTACCGAGTAATTGTATTAATCCTAATAAATTAAACTCATTGGAGCGCCATCAACTAAAAGAAGCGTTTTACCTTGTTAAACAAGCGCAGCAAGCCGCCGCGTTTAAGTTTGCTCGCGGCAGTTTATAATGGTGAGTTACTAACATGGTAAAAAAACTGCTCACTCGGTATTTAAAACGCCGTAAATTACTAGGCAAAAATGCCTTACAACAGCGTTATTTAGTGATTGATTTAGAGCTCACTGGTCTTGATGCAAAACAGCACGAAATTGTATCGGTAGCATGGGTGATAATAGATAACCAATGTATAAAAATGAGCGAGTCGCAGCACCTTATAAATAAAGACGTAAAAAGCCTTGAGCAAAGTCCTGTTTTTCATGGAATTAGCGACGATGCTATAACAAAAGGGCAAAGCCTGAGCAGCATACTAACGCAATTGAGCAGCCATTTTAGCGACTGTATTTTAGTGTTTCATAATGCCATGCTCGATTGGGGTTTTTTAAAAATAGCGCTTAAAAATGCCAATATAACTATACGTCCTAAACTCATAATCGACACACTCCATATCGAAAAAAAGCGCTTACTGCATCATTCAACTGAAATAAAACAAGATGATTTAACCCTAAATGCCTGCCGCACACGTTATGAGTTACCAAGCTATCATTGCCATCATGCATTAACCGATGCACAAGCGACCGCCGAATTACTACTAGCCCAGTGCCATCAAATAAGCCGTGGCAAAGAGCTAAAAGTAGGTGATTTGACGTAGGTTGGCTGTAGGCGCGGCTTTATGCCGCGCGAGATAAACTCCCGCCTACAATAAAGAGGCGGTTACCCTATTTAAAGTAATCATGTAGTCGTGGTAAAAAAGATAAAAATAGGCGAATTGACGTAGATTGGCTGTAGGCGGGGCTTTATGCCGCGCGAGGTAAACTCCCGCCTACAATAAAGAGGCGGTTACCCTATTTAAAGTAATCATGTAGTCGTGGTAAAAAAGATAAAAATAGGTGAGTTGACGTAGATACCATCTCTTCTAACCAGCCTCAAGCTTTCTTTAAATAGCTTGAGGCTGGTATTCAGTTTGATTCTTCACA